>NZ_FOVS01000041.1:0-48375 GCF_900115235.1 Pseudomonas sp. NFACC24-1 | reverse complement strand
AAAGGCCCGATCCAGCAGCCCTTGCCCTGCGTTGTCGGATTCATCTTGCGGGCGATTGACCTCGTCGCTGATGGGGCTTCTCACGGTTTCACCGCTCGCGTCCTCACATCCGCCCCGCGTTTGGCAGGCATCTGACTTCCGGTCGTTCGCATCAACATGGCCTATAACGCTTTCTCTCGTTCGGCCCTTCGTCAAAAAAAAAAGACTACTACGGCCTCTGCTGACTTCTCGCTCCGGCTTGCACCGTCGCCCTTTCAGGCACAAGGCGAGATCTCCCCAGGTAAGAACGCAATCCTTCACCACACAACCGCCGGATTTACGCAGCCTGATCCTTGACCACAAGAACTTCGCGGTTTTATGCCCGCTCGCCCTGATCGGCTTCGCCTTCTATCCGGTTCTTGTACATCGGCTCATGGCTTCGATCCACGCTTCCTCCCCACACTCGGTCGCCCTCATGCAGTTGCGCTTCACTTCGTTCGCTGTGGTCAGCTTACGGCGGGACTTTCACCCACAAGATTGCGCCCATGCTGGGCGCACATAAAAAAGGCCGCTGCAAAAAGCAGCGGCCTAAGCGTGACGTTGCAAAGGAGCTACAAACCAACGTCGATAAACACGGGATGATGGACCGATGCACCAATCCATCCGAATGACGGTGCGCCAGGCTGGAGGGAAAGCCATGGCGACTTGCGCTTGCAGGCCCGTTGCCCTGCAAGCCCGGCCAGCATAGGGAACGAGCCCGACGGGAAACAGCCCGGATCCGGACATGCACCGTTGCAGGGCGCGTAACAGTCGCAGGCGGGGCAGGAATATGCGTGGCGCTGATGGCCCATCATCCAGTCCGTCCATGGGGCGCGCAAACGCCCGTCCCGCAGGGGCTGTAATCCTTTTGAGGTACAGCGCGAATACCTCCTTGGTGCGCTTATCGCCCATGGCGTGCGGCAGTAGGGTGAAGCCTCTGTCACTCACCGGGGAAGACGCATGACAACAATAACAATGCGCGCCATCTTCAAGCCGCAGGCGCTGGCCGTCGCGGTGGCCTTGGGTTGCTGTGCCCAGGCGCAGGCCGTTTCATTCAACATTGGCGAGATCGAGGGTCAGTTCGATTCCTCGCTGTCCGTGGGCGCGAGCTGGGGCATGCGCGATGCCGACAAGGATCTGGTCGGCACGGTCAACGGCGGGCGGGGCCAATCCTCCACCGGTGATGACGGACGGCTGAATTTCAAGAAAGGCGAGACCTTTTCCAAAATCTTCAAGGGCCTGCACGACCTCGAGCTCAAGTACGGCGATACCGGTGTGTTCGTGCGTGGCAAGTACTGGTACGACTTTGAACTCAAGGATGAGGGCCGCGAGTTCAAGGACATCAGCGACAGCAATCGCAAGGAAGGCGCCAAGTCCTCGGGGGCACAGATTCTCGATGCCTTTGTCTATCACAACTATTCCATCGCCGATTTGCCGGGCACCGTGCGCGCCGGCAAGCAGGTGGTCAGCTGGGGGGAAAGCACCTTCATCGGCAACTCCATCAACAGCATCAACCCGGTGGACGTGTCCGCGTTCCGTCGCCCCGGTGCGGAGATCAAGGAAGGCCTGATCCCGGTGAACATGCTGTTCGCCTCCCAGGGCCTGACCGACAAGCTCACCATCGAAGGTTTCTACCAGCTGGAGTGGGACCAGACCGTGGTGGATAACTGCGGCACGTTCTTCGGCAACGACGTGGTGGCCGACGGTTGCACCAGTGGCTACACCGTGGGCAGTCCGGCGATTGCGCCGTTCGTGCCCTTGACCCAGGCATTCGGCCAGGGGATCCAGGTGTCCAGCGAAGGGGTGATCATTCCCCGTGGCGGCGACCGCGACGCCCGCGATTCCGGCCAGTGGGGCACGGCGTTGCGCTGGCTTGGCGACGACACCGAGTACGGCCTGTACTTCATGAACTACCACAGCCGTACGCCTACCGTCGGAACCACCACGGCGGGGCTTTCGACGCTGGCGGCGTTGCCGGGAATGGTCGCGATCGCCAACGGCCTGGCCCCTGGCAGCGGTGCGGGTCTGGCGCAAAGCGTGATGCTGGGCCGTGGTGGGTACTACCTTGAATACCCGGAAGACATCCGCCTTTACGGCGCCAGTTTCTCCACGACGTTGCCCACCGGCACCGCCTGGACCGGGGAAATCAGCTACCGTCCCAACGCGCCGGTGCAGGTCAATACCAACGACCTGACCCTGGCCCTGGTCAATCCGATTGCCGGTGGCGCGGCATCGCCCATCGCGACCGCACCGGGAGCCGACAACACCGGTTACCGGCGCAAGGAAGTGACCCAGGTACAGAGCACCCTGACGCACTTCTTCGATCAGGTGCTGGGGGCTGATCGCCTGACGCTGGTCGGCGAAGCGGCGGTGGTGCATGTCGGTGGCCTGGAGTCCAAGGACAAGCTGCGTTATGGCCGTGACTCGGTCTATGGCCAATACGGCTTCCAGGGCGACACCGATGGTTTCGTCACCTCGACGTCCTGGGGCTATCGCGCCCGGGCGATCCTCGATTACTCCAACGTGATCGGCGGGGTGAACTTCAAGCCCAACGTGTCCTGGTCCCACGACGTGGCCGGCTATGGCCCCAACGGTCTGTTCAACGAAGGTGCCAAGGCCATCAGCGTTGGTGTCGATGCCGATTACCGCAACACCTACACCGCCAGCTTGAGCTACACCGACTTTTTTGGCGGCGATTACAACGTTCTCGAAGACCGCGATTTCCTCGCGCTGAGCTTCGGTGTGAACTTCTGATCTGGCTGACAAGGAAAACCCAATGCGCAAGATGATCCTGCAATGCGGTGCCCTGGCCTTGAGCCTGCTGGCGGCGAACGTGATGGCGGCGGTTTCGCCGGAGGAAGCGAATAAACTGGGCACCAGCCTCACGCCGTTGGGCGCGGAAAAAGCCGGCAATGCCGATGGCTCGATCCCGGCCTGGACCGGTGGCATCGCGAAAAACGCCGGGGCCGTGGACAGCAAGGGATTTTTGGCCGACCCGTTCGCCAATGAAAAACCGCTGTTCACCATCACTGCCGCGACCGTGGACAAGTACAAGGACAAACTCTCCGAAGGGCAAGTGGCGATGTTCAAACGCTACCCGGAGACCTACAAGATCCCGGTCTACCCGACCCATCGCAGCGTCGCGTTGCCGCCGGAAATCTACGAGTCGGCCAAGCGCAGCGCCCTCAACGTGACGTCCATCAACGACGGTAACGGCTTGTCCAACTTCACCGGCAACCGCTACTACGCCTTCCCGATCCCCAAGAACGGCGTGGAAGTCATATGGAACCACATCACCCGTTATCACGGCGGCAATCTGCGACGCATCATTACCCAGGCCACGCCACAGACCAATGGCAGCTTCACGCCGATCCGCTTCGAAGAAGAAATCGCCGTGCCCTTCCTGATCAAGGATGCCGACCCGGAAAAGGCCAGTAACGTACTGACCTATTTCAAGCAGGAGGTCACCGCCCCGGCACGCCTGGCCGGTAACGTGCTGCTGGTGCATGAAACCCTCGACCAGGTGAAGGAACCACGCCTGGCCTGGATCTACAACGCCGGCCAGCGCCGTGTGCGTCGTGCCCCGCAAGTGGCCTACGATGGGCCGGGCACCGCCGCCGACGGGTTGCGCACCTCCGACAACTTCGACCTGTTTTCCGGCGCGCCGGACCGCTACGACTGGAAGCTGGTCGGCAAAAAGGAAATGTACATCCCGTACAACAGCTACAAGCTCGACTCGCCCAGCCTCAAGTACGACGACGTGATCAAGGCCGGCCACATCAACCAGGACCTGACCCGCTATGAACTGCACCGGGTCTGGGAAGTGGTCGGGACGGTCAAGCCCAGCGAGCGGCATATCTACGCCAAACGCCACATGTACTTCGACGAAGACAGCTGGCAGGCGGCGCTGGTGGACCACTACGACGGCCGCGGTCAACTGTGGCGGGTGGCCGAAGGTCATGCCCAGTTCTACTACGACCATCAGAACCCGGGCTACACCCTGGAGGCGCTCTACGACATCATCGCCGGCCGCTACATCGCGCTGGGGATGAAGAACGAAGAGAAACACAGCTACGAGTACGGCTTCGAAGCCCGGGCAGCCGACTACACGCCGGCGGCGCTGCGCTCGACCGGGGTTCGGTAAGCACTGAGGGCTGGAAAGATGACTGTGGCGAGGGGATAAATCCCCTCGCCACAAACTGTGTCTGACTTGAAATGATCATGAACGACCGGCAGCCCCTTCTGCCGGTCGTTTTTTTATGGGCGCCAATCAGCGCGCTGAATACTTCTCCAAAGGTCGGCGACACAGGGCTAGGGTGGTGAGATAACAATAAACAGGATCACTCACATGACCGCCATGACTCCGTGTCCGGACCGTCCAGGATTGCTGCCTCGCCTGTCCTCGACGCATCTGCCGCGGCGGTCCTTGAGCGAGCCGCTGCTGGCTTCCGAGGCGCGGGTAAAATTGCTCTGCGCGCCGGCGGGCAGCGGCAAGAGTGCGTTGTTCGCCGAGTGCTTCCTGCAGGCGCCCAGTGACTGTCGGCTGCATTGGTTGCCCTTGGGGGGCGTGGCGTTGAGTGCGGCGCAAATGTGCGAGCACCTGGCGCAGACCCTCGGGCTGCCGGTGCTGGATGAAGCGGGTTTGTTGGCCCATCTGGCACGTTTGCAAACACCCACCTGGTTATTCCTGGACGACTATTGCCGGGTGCCGAACCCCGAGTTGGATCAACTGCTCGACCGTTTATTGAACACCAGCAGCCCGGCGTTGCACCTGTGGTTGAATGGCCGCCGCCGCCCCCACTGCAACTGGCCGCGACTGTTGCTCGATGACGAACTGCACGAGTTTGACCCGCAGGCATTGTTCTTCACCCCTGATGATGTCCAGCCACTGCTTCGTCATCTGCCCGCCCCCCAGGCTGCCCGCACGGCTCGCGAGGTGATTCAGCGCAATGGTGGCTGGTGTGCCGGGGTGCGCATCACCCTGCTTGAGCGCTGCGAATGGGCGCGCAGTCATGCGACACCGGGGCGGCCGAGGACCTTGCTCGACTACCTGGAGTACGAACTGTTCAGCACGCTGACCCCGGACCTGGCACAGGCCTGGCGCGTGCTGGCGCATCTGCCGCGGTTCAATGCCCGGCTGTGCGAGCACTTGTTCGGCGACACGGTGGGCGCCCAATGCCTGCCGTTGTTGCTGGAGTTGGGGTGTTTCATCGAGCCGTGGGAGCAGACCTCGGATTGGTTGCAAATCTTCCCGGCCCTGGCCCGGTTGGTGCGTGAAGAGCCTTGGTCCCAGGGGCGCTCCTGGCATCGACGGGCCTGTCAGTGGTTTGCCGCCGAGCAGGACTGGCAAATGGCGTTCGAGCAAGCCATGTTGGCCGAGGAGTTCGAGACCGCCGTCAGCTTTTTGCAGCATCTGAATTTCGAGCACGTCTTGCAGCGCCGTAACGCGGTGCTGTTGCTGAGCTTGCACGATCAACAAGGCGAAGCGCTGACCCTTGATACGCCGCAGTCGGTGGGGCTGGTCACCGCTGCGCTGTTGTTCGCCGGACGCTTCGATGAGGCGTCGACGTGCATCGAGCAACTGGCCAGGTTCCTGCCGCAGCCTTCGGCCTGTCGGCAGCGACAGGTGCTGGCCAGGTGGCTGGTCTTGCGCGGCTGGTTGCTGCACCTCTCGGGCGATGGCGAAGCGGCGCGCGAACATTTTCTCCAGGCCCAGGCCAGCCTGGACCCCGAGGCCTGGTCCCAACGGGTGCTGTGCCTGGGGGGGCTGACGCAGCAGGCGCTGCTGGCTGGCGAACTGGCCTCGGCGCAATGGATCAACCGCCAGGCGTTATGCCTGGCGCGTGCGCAGGGTTCGCTGGTCTTTGAAGGATTGCTGGAACTGGACCACGCCCAGGTCCTGGAGCAACGCGGCGCGCCGCATCGGGCCGATCATTTGCTGGCCGCCGTCCAGGCACTGCTGGATAAACCGGGCCAGGACTTTTCAGCGTTGTTGGGACGGATTGCCTTGCGGCGCGGGCGCCTGGCGTTGCGCATGGGCTTTGAGGAACGGGCCGCCGAGCACTTTCAAACGGGCTTGGAAACGGGCCTGCACAGCCAGGATAAACAGGTGCTCTATGGCTTCCTCGGCAAGGCCTGCCTGGCTGCCAACCAGGGCGACTACGGCGAGGCCTTCATGCACCTGCGCGATGCAGAGCGGGTCATGCAGCAGCGGCACATCCCCGACACCGTCTACCGTGGTGTGTTGTTGCAAACCAGCTGCCAGTTCTGGTTGCAACAGGGGCGGGCGGAACTGGCCCATGAAGCCTTGACCCGCGTCCTGCGGCATTTTCGCGGACCCCAGGCCAAGCACGCGCCTCCCGCGACCCTGGAGTTGATTGCGCGACTTGAATACCTGCTGGTGCTGGCCGAGGTCTACTTGCAGCGGGCACAGGCGCCACAAGCGCGCCTGCAGGCCATGATCGCCCAGGCGCAGCACGGTGAAATGCATAGCCTGGAAACCGAACTGCACCTGGTGCTGACGGAGGTCGTCTGGTTGTCCGGCGATCGTGCCCAGGCCCGGTCACTGTTGCGAGAGGGGCTCGAGCGAGTCACGTGCTGGCGGGCCCAGCAAGCGTTGTGCGAACTGGGCTTGCGCCAGCCCGAGTTGTTACGCTGGGGGCAATCGGCAGAACAGGTCGAGTCGCCCGTCACCGCCGAGGAGACGTTGCTCAGTCATCGCGAGTTGGAGGTTCTGGAGCTGATTGCCCAAGGGCATTCAAACCAACAGATCGCCGAACAGTTGTTCATCTCGTTGCACACGGTGAAAACCCATGCGCGTCGCATCCACAGCAAGTTGGGTGTGCAGCGACGTACCCAGGCGGTGGCAAAAGCCAAGGGCATGGGGGTGATGGGTTAGCTGCAATGAGTTGAAACTTCACGCTCGCTTACACTTGCTTTTTTACAGTCGGGCGCTGGCCTGTGTATAACGGCCCGACTTAAGTTCAACTTTTAAGTTGCCGCTTAAGTTGACCAGATGCCATGTTGTCGCATCAGGCGCACACCCCATAACGGCTCGAACAGGAAGTTCGAGTCCATGAAATGACAAGGATGTCTTATGAATACCCCGTTGTTTTCTTCTCACTCCGAAAGACTTCCAGCACTGAAAAACACCCGCGTGGATTTTGCCGTGCAAGTGCTATTGGATCATTACCTGGAACCATTGGGCGTCAACCCATTCACTGCCTATGTGAATACGTTGATGGACTTCCCCACGCTCGAAACAGGAACTTCTCGAACGTTATTCGAGGAAACGCTGGCCTGGGTTGAAAAGCAAAGCCCCCCAACCTACACGCAAGGAATCAGTAATGTGTTCAGCAGGCGTTATTCCTTTGCTGCCGAAGACCGGCTAAAGACGCTGGACTTGATCGCCTTTGAAAAAATCGTCATAGACGTCGTTGCAAGTTTGACGGAAAAACCTGCAATCGATTTATCCCCGCGTCCCCTCAGGCCATTGACCGCCGAGGATGTGCGCGGTGCCTTGAAAGTTCATGCGCCCAACATCTATCCGGAGGGCGTATACGTGACCAGCTTTATTGACCATGGCCCCGGCAGGCGCATGGTGTTGTCTTCCGAGCGGCTGGTTGAGTATCTACTGGGCCATTTCAAGAACGATGTGATTCCCTTCCATTCGAAGGGCAGCCACCAAGGTATTTATACCGTCGGCTTCAGCGGGGAGGAGCGTCACCTCCATCCGCAACTGATCACCCCGCATCTCAATGATCTAGTGATCAGGATTGTCCCGGATTTCCTGGGCTGATCCTGGACCCGCCTCATATCCCATCCGCCAACTCACGGCCCGGGTTGCCGCCAACAGTCGTTGCGCCGCCGGGCCGTTTTCGTCGGCATGGAACAGCGAGGTCGGGCCGACGATGGTCATCACGGCCTTCACCTCGCCGACCGCATTGAAGACCGGGGCGGACAAGGCGTCCACGCCCGGCATCAGCAAGCCATGCACATGGTGCAGGCCACGGCTGCGAATCTGCTCGCACAGGCTGGCATAGGCGCGATCATCGGCCAGGGCGTGGTGCTCGGTGCCTTGCACTTCCTGCTCGCGCAGGCCGATCGTCTCGCGCGCTGGCAGATAAGCGCTGAACACCAGCCCCGTGGACGAACTGAGCAGCGGCAACACCGATCCCAGTTGCGTCACCACGGTCACGGCCCGTACGGCAGGTTCGATACGCACCACGGTCGCGCCATGGTTGCCCCACACCGCCAGGAAGCAGGTTTCGTTCAAGTCATCGCGCAACTCGGCCAGGGGCAGGGCGGCCACTTGCAGCACGTCCATGCCGTTCAACGCGGCCAGGCCCACGCGCAGGGCCTCGCGGCCCAGGCCGTAGTGGTTGGTGGCAGCGTTCTGCTCGGCGAACCCGCTGGCGATCAAGGCCTGCAAGTAGCGATGGACCTTGCTCGCCGGCATCTGCACGTGCTCGGCCAGGCGCGACAGTGATGTGGAGGGGGAGAGTTCGGCCAGGGCCTTGAGAATGTCGGTGCCGACTTCGGCCGAGCGGACTTTCTGTTTACCGTTGCTGAGCGGGGTTTCCATGGAGGCGCAGGGTCCAGAGGCGAATGGGCGTCTTTATAGCTTGACGGTCGCTGTCGAGCAAATTACGTTATGCGTAATTGAATTACGATAAAAATAACCCGGTGCGCCTCAACCACTTCATTGAGTGACAGGCCGCAGTCCCAGGAGGCTCCATGAACCTCGATTCCACCACGTCGGACCTGGCTTACCAGTCAGGCTTGGGCAACGAATTTGCCAGCGAAGCCTTGCCCGGCGCCTTGCCCATCGGCCAGAACTCCCCGCAGAAAGCCCCGTACGGTCTCTACGCCGAGTTGTTCTCTGGCACAGCGTTCACCATGGCCCGCGGCGAAGCTCGGCGCACCTGGATGTATCGCATCCGGCCGTCGGCCAATCACCCGGCCTTCACCAAGCTCGAACGGCAATTGGCGGGCGGTCCGCTGGGTGAGGTCACGCCCAATCGCCTGCGCTGGAACCCGCTGGACATTCCCGCCGAGCCCACCGATTTCATCGACGGGCTGGTGTGCATGGCGGCCAATGCCGGTGCGGAAAAACCGGCCGGCGTCAGCCTTTATCACTACCGGGCCAACCGATCCATGGAGCGGGTGTTTTTCAATGCCGACGGTGAGTGGTTGATCGTGCCGCAACTGGGACGGCTGCGGATCGCCACCGAACTGGGCGTGCTGGAACTGGCGCCGCTGGAAATCGCCGTGCTGCCTCGGGGGCTGAAATTTCGCGTTGAACTGCTCGACCCGCAGGCCCGTGGTTACCTCGCCGAAAACCATGGCGCGCCGCTGCGCCTGCCGGACCTGGGGCCCATCGGCAGCAACGGCCTGGCGAACCCGCGGGACTTCCTGACGCCGGTCGCCCATTACGAGAACCTCGTGCAACCGACCACCCTGGTGCAGAAATTCCTCGGTGAGTTGTGGGGTTGCGAGCTGGATCATTCGCCTCTTGACGTGGTGGCCTGGCACGGCAACAACGTGCCGTACAAATATGACCTGCGTCGCTTCAACACGATTGGCACGGTCAGCTTCGATCACCCGGATCCGTCGATCTTCACCGTGCTGACCTCGCCCACCAGTGTCCACGGCTTGGCCAATCTCGACTTCGTGATTTTCCCGCCCCGTTGGATGGTGGCGGAAAACACCTTCCGTCCGCCGTGGTTCCACCGCAACCTGATGAACGAATTCATGGGCCTGATCCAGGGAGCCTACGATGCCAAGGCCGAAGGTTTCCTGCCGGGTGGTGCATCCTTGCACAGCTGCATGAGCGCCCATGGCCCGGACGGCGAGACCTGTACCAAGGCGATCAACGCTGATCTTCAGCCGGCGAAAATCGACAACACCATGGCCTTCATGTTCGAGACCAGCCAGGTCTTGCGCCCAAGCCGTTTCGCCCTGGACTGCCCGCAACTGCAAACCGACTACGATGCATGTTGGGCCTCGCTGCCTGTCACGTTCGACCCGACCCGGAGATAACCCATGACTCAACTTTCCCCTGCCCGTAGCTGGGTCGCCAGTGCCAACGGCCACGCCGACTTCCCGTTGCAGAACCTGCCATTGGGTGTCTTCAGCGTCAATGGCGGTGCCTTGCGCAGCGGCGTGGCGATTGGCGAGCGGATTTTCGATCTGCAGGCGGCGCTGCACGCGGGCTTGTTTGACGGCGCGGCGCAACAAGCCGTCGAAGCCATGGCCGGCGGCCAGTTGAATGGTTTTTTCGACCTGGGCCGCAGCGCCCGGGTTGCCCTGCGTGAACGACTGCTGGAGCTGTTGCGCGAAGACAGTCCGTTGCGTGGCCAAGTGGAAGCCCTGGAGGCGAAGCTGCTGCTCCTCGCCGCCGACTGCCAGATGCACCTGCCGGCCAGGATCAACGACTACACCGATTTCTACGTGGGTATCGAACACGCGCAGAATGTCGGCAAGCTGTTTCGCCCCGACAATCCATTGCTACCCAACTACAAATACGTGCCCATCGGTTACCACGGTCGCGCTTCGACCATTCGCCCGTCCGGCACCGACGTGCGCCGTCCCAAGGGCCAGACCCTGCCGGCCGGCCAGACCGAGCCGACCTTCGGCCCGTGCGCGCGGCTGGACTATGAGCTGGAGCTGGGCATCTGGATCGGCAAGGGCAATGCGCTGGGCGAACCAATCCCCATTGGCGATGCCGCCGAGCACATTGGCGGGTTCTGCCTGCTCAACGACTGGTCGGCCCGGGATATCCAGGCCTGGGAATACCAACCCCTGGGGCCGTTTCTGTCGAAGAGTTTCCTGACCAGCATTTCGCCGTGGGTGGTGACGGCCGAGGCCCTGGAGCCGTTCCGCCGCCCGCAACCGGAGCGTCCGCAAGGCGATCCGCAGCCGCTGCCGTATCTGCTGGACACGCGTGATCAGGCCGGCGGTGCCTTCGATATCGAGCTGGAAGTCCTGTTGCTGACAGAGGCGATGGTCGAGCAGAACCTGCCGGCCCAGCGCCTGACGCTGAGCAACACCCAGTACATGTACTGGACCGTGGCGCAAATGGTCGCGCACCACAGCGTCAACGGCTGCCAGTTGCAGGCCGGTGACCTGTTTGGCTCGGGTACCTTGTCGGGGCCTGAAAACCATCAATTCGGCAGCCTGCTGGAAATCACCGAAGGCGGCAAGAAACCGATCGAACTGGCGTCTGGCGAAGTGCGCCGATTCCTCGAGGACGGTGACGAAATCATCTTGCGGGCCCGTTGCCGCCGCGAGGGTTTCGCCTCCATCGGTTTCGGCGAGTGCCGGGGCAAGATCCTGCCGGCGCGTTGAGGGGGGAGCGCATGGAACTCTATACCTACTACCGCTCCACCTCGTCCTATCGGGTGCGCATTGCGTTGGCGCTCAAGGGCCTGGATTACCAGGCCTTGCCCGTCAACCTGATCGCTGCGCCTGGGGGCGAGCATCGCCAGCCGGCCTACCTGGCGATCAACCCCCAGGGCCGTGTGCCGGCGCTGCGTACCGATGAGGGCGCGTTGCTGGTGCAATCGCCGGCCATCATCGAATACCTGGAGGAGCGTTATCCCCAGGTGCCGCTGCTCAGTGCCGACCTGGCGGTGCGCGCCCACGAGCGTGGGGTCGCCGCATTGATCGGTTGCGACATTCATCCCCTGCACAACGTCAGCGTGCTCAACCAGCTGCGGCAGTGGGGCCACGATGAAGCGCAGGTGACGCAGTGGATCGGGCATTGGATCAGCCAGGGCCTGGCGGCGGTGGAGCAGTTGATTGGCGACGACGGCTACTGCTTCGGCGCGCTGCCGGGGTTGGCGGATGTGTTCTTGATCCCGCAGTTGTACGCTGCCGAGCGGTTCAATGTTTCCTTGCAGGGGTATCCACGGATCCGTCGCGTGGCGGCATTGGCGGCTGGGCATCCAGCGTTCCAACAGGCGCATCCGGCGAGGCAGCCGGATACCCCGGCTTGATATTGATGTAGGCCGTTGCATCGCTATCGCGAGCAAGCAACCTGAATCTGTATGCCTGCCACCGCTCAATGCACCACCGAATTCGGCGGCAAATGCCCCAGCCGCTCCGTCAGCCGGATTCGCTGGATCGGATCGTCGCTGAGCATCAGGGCATGCTCCAGGTCGAAGCGTTCGGCGTTGGGGCAATCGAGTCGCTGATACAGGCTGGCGCGGGCCAGGTAATCGGCGGCGCTGGCGTTGCCCAGTTCCAGCACCCGTTCGGCGTCGATCAGGGCCGCGATGTAATCGTCGTTCGCCAGATGCAGTTGGCGCAGGTTGCGCGACAGGCGCTGCAGCATCTGCATCGGCTCGGCGTTGACCAGGTGTTCCGCCTTGAGCAGCATGTTCGCGCCGTATTGGCGCTGTAGCAGTTCCCGGCAATCATTGGGGTACAACCGGCGCCCACCGCACGGATCGAGCAGGTGATCGGCGCCGGGCACCTTCAACAGGAAATGTCCGGGGAAATTGACACCGACCATCGGAATTTCCAGGCCACGGGCCAGTTCCAGGGCAATCAGCCCGAGGGCCAGGGGCTGCCCGCGCTTGCGTGCCAGGACTTGGTCCAGCAACGCCGCGCGCGGTCGCAAGGGGGTGAAGTCGTCTTGGGCGAAACCCAGGTCATTGAGCCGTCGCAACAAGGGCTGGCCCAGCTCGCTGACAGGCAGCATCGGCAGGCCATGGCTGACCCGCTGTTGCAGCTCCTTGAAATCCTTCAGCAAGGCCGGGACGTCGACGTCGCGATCATGTTCGGCAGCGATCCACAACGCCGCTTCGAACAGCGCTGGTGGTGAGCGGTGCAGACAATCAAAAAAGGCTTGGCGCGGTTTCATCGAACTCTCCGGGCTATGCTCCCGTTTTAGCCCTGCCATGGATTTTCGTCCAGTCTCGAACAGCCGCTGTCACAGGTTATGCCAAAAAAGACTGACCGCCCTGGCGACTTATTCCGGCGTGCTCCAGCAATTTTCGACTGCACGCCTATACTGGCGAAACAAACAAAAGTGATTCGGGAGCCTTACGATGTTTGCTCTCATGCAAAGCTCCCGCCTTGAATCGCTGCACCTAAGCGTAGACCCGACGACCGGGTTGAAGGCGGTGATTGCTATTCATTGCAGCCGTCCCGGGCCTGCCCTGGGGGGCTGTCGTTATCTTGCCTACCCCGACGACGAAAGTGCCGTGGCAGATGCCGTGCGCCTGGCTCAAGGCATGAGCTACAAGGCGGCGCTGGCCGGCTTGCCCGTGGGCGGCGGGGTCGCGGTGATCATGCGTCCGGCCCATGTCGAGAGTCGGGCGGCACTGTTCGAAGCCTTTGGTCGTTGTATCGAGCAATTGGACGGGCGCTACATCACGGCCATCGACAGCGGCACGTCGGTGGCCGACATGGATTGCATCGCCCAGCAGACCCGCCATGTCACCAGCACCACAGCCTCGGGAGACCCAGCGCCCCACGCGGCAATGGGCGTCTTTGCCGGCATCCGTGCCACCGCCATGGCCCGTTTGGGCAGCGATAACCTCGAAAGCCTGCGGGTGGCGATCCAGGGCCTGGGCAATGTCGGTTACGCCCTGGCCGAACAACTGCACGCGGCGGGTGCCGAACTGCTGGTCAGTGACATTGACCCTGGCAAGGTGCAACTGGCCATGGAGCAACTGGGCGCCCATCCGATCGCCAACGACGCGCTGCTCAGCACCCCCTGCGACATCCTCGCCCCCTGCGGCCTGGGCGGGGTGCTCAACAGCCACAGCGTGGCGCAACTGCGCTGCTCGGCCGTTGCCGGCTCGGCCCACAATCAGTTGAGCAGCCTGCAGGTGGCCGACCAGTTGGAGAGGCGCGGGATTCTTTATGCGCCGGACTATGTAATCAACTCCGGTGGGCTGATCTATGTCGCGCTGAAGCATCGCGGCGAAGAACTGTCGACGATCACCGCACATTTGTCGAAGATCGGTGCCAGGCTCACGGAAGTCTTCGCCCACGCCCAGGCGGAGAAGCGCTCACCGGCCCGGGTGGCCGATGAGTTGGCGGAGCGTCTGCTGTACCGCTGAAAATCCAATTGTGGGAGCGAGCAAGCTCGCGATTGCGGCCGTGCATTCAACGTCTTTATCGACCGTCACACCGCTATCGCGAGCAAGCTCGCTCCCACAGTTTGCTCGCCTTTATTTCTTGCGTAAGGCGTCCTGCCCTTATCCTGCCATTACCTCAGCAGATACACCGGAAAGCATTCACACAAATGCATCACCCGGCGTCGGGTGTTATCCAGGCGTGCGGCGTTGTCCGGTTGTTCCAGCAGGTCGGCGATCAGATTCGCGTCGTTATTACTAAAAAGATCGCAGCCTTCTGCAGCTCCTGCACGGTTATTCCATGCGGGAGCTGCAGAAGGCTGCGATCTTTTTGGGTTACTCGTCCGACGGGTTGAGCAGTTCGGACAAGGCGTCCGGCTGGCTCTTGAAAGCCTTGGCGAACACATCCCGATTCTTCGCCATGTAGATCCCGGCTTCTTCGACCTGTTGCTCGCTCAGCGATGGAACGGCTTTTTGCAACACTTCGGCCAGCAATTCGGCGAGCTCCAGCATTTTGTCATGACGGTCAGCTTCGGCTTTATCCATGAACAAGCGCTCCAGATCTCGGCTGCTGCGGTATACCACTTCGACGGCCATTCACCACCTCACATGCCTTCACATTGGTTTGTCTTTGTGACTACTGTATTTATATACAGGCAAAAGAATAAGCGAATCCTGTTGCTTTGGATAGTGGCTTTTTAATGTAGACCGATTTCGGCATGTGAGAGCGAAGCTTTTGGGAGCAAAGCTTGCTCGGGACAAAGCCGCATGAAGCTCCCAAAAGTGCCGGATACCAGCCTATCGCCATCTCACCCTCAGTCGCTGGCCTTTTTTCTGCATGCAGAACAACCGTCACGTCCAACCCGCATCATCCGGTCGAACCGACCTAAGGAAACTACATCGTGAAAATAAACTGGGCCGAGAACCTGCGCCAGAACGTCCATCAACTGGCCGAGTCCCTGGGAAACCTGTTCGTCGAGACCTTCCACTACCTGGCGCTGTTCGCCATCGGTGCGGTCACCGCGTGGGCGGCGGTGATGGAGTTCTTGCAGATGCTCGAGACGGGGCACATCAAGATCGACGACATCCTGCTGCTGTTCATCTACCTGGAATTGGGGGCGATGGTCGGGATCTACTTCAAGACCAACCACATGCCGGTACGGTTTCTGATCTACGTGGCGATCACCGCACTGACGCGCTTGCTGATTTCCAACGTTTCCCACCACAGCCCGCCCGACCTAGGGATCATTTACCTGTGCGGTGGCATCCTGCTGCTGGCGTTTTCGATCCTGGTGGTGCGCTACGCTTCGTCGCAGTTCCCCTCGGTGAAGATCGAGCACCCGCACCGCAAGGTCGGCGCGGGTTCCAGCGAACATGCCGAAGTGGAGAAAGGTGAGATTTAAAGGCCGGCGGCAGAAGGTGCCGCACCCTGTGCATGCGGTGGTGGCAGCTTGATGTTGTCGCCGCCGGTCATGGCTTCGAGGATGGCCACGGCGCTGTGGCCCTGCTCGATGGCGATGCCGAACTGAATGCTTTGCACCAGGCGCTTGAGCCGTTCCGGGTCGTTGCGTTGCTGGGCGCTGATCATGCGTTTGGCGACGATGCGCCCGCTCTTGGACAGGGTCAGCATGATGCTGCCGTCCAGGCCCTGAATGCTCAGGTTGATTTGATAGTGCGGCGCAAAAGCGTCGGTAATGATCTGAAAAGGGTTGTCCATGATGCGTCACCGCCTGATTGAACGTGCAGTTGTTGACCGGCCGTGATCGGGATTAGTTCGCAACACCGGACCATCGGCCATTCCATGATCGTGTTCATCTCCAGATTCCTGGGGCCGGGCAGGTCTCAGGATCAAAAGATCGCAGCCTGCGGCGGCTCCTATAGGGTGTTAGCAAGTGGCATGCCGGAAAAACTGTTGGACAATGATCCCGGCGTCCAAGCGCCGAACGCTCTGGAATGCGGCTGCCCGTTTCGGGGCAATAACGTGTGGATGTTCGTTGACGGTGCAGGGAGGGAGACGATTTGCGGCGGGTGGGCAGGGCGGGGCAACTCCCGACAGTAACAGTGCTTTTGTCCGCTGTCCGGCTTTATTTGCAAATGGATATTTATATTTTTCCAGGGGTTGAATTGTTCTTCCGCCAGCCCGACTCTGTATTCAAGGGGCCGTTGCATTCACGTCGATGGCCCCCGGCGAGCTAGCTGAAATAAGGGATGAACTATGCAAATCCAAGTCAACAGCGATAACCATATTCAAAGCAGCATCCGACTGGAGGAGTGGGTACGTACTACCATCGAAAGCACGCTCGAACGTTATGAAGAAGACCTGACACGGGTCGAGGTTCATCTGCGGGACGAGAACGGCGACAAGCCCGGTCCCCATGACCTGCGTTGCCAGCTTGAAGCGCGGCCTAAAGGCCACCAGCCGATTTCCGTGACACACAAGGCCGATTCGCTGGAACTGGCGATCGAGGGGGCGGCCACCAAGCTTGAAAACGCCTTGGAGCACTTGTTCGGCAAACTGCGCGGCAAGCGCGCTGCCATTGCGACACCGACCGAATCCGTTGCCTTGGCCGATGCGCTGCTGGAAGAAGAATTCCTGGAGAACGAACGGGCCGCCCTCAACGGCTGAGCCTGCTCGCTTAAAGTCACTCACCGAACGGGCCTGCAATCGCAGGCCCGTCTTGTTTCAGCGGTTCACCGTAGCCCCGACTCAAAACGCCACGGACGTCTGCACATACAACGTGCGCGGTTCCCCCACGTACTTGCCTCGGTTGTTGTCGTCGAACGAGCGGGTGAAATATTGGGTATTGAAGATGTTCTTCACGCCCACCGCCACGTTCAGGTCCGACAGTTGCGGGCCGAAATCATAGGCAGCGCGGCTGCTGAACAGCATGTAGCCGGGGATATTGCCGGTACTGCCGTCGGCGCTTTCAGCCCGGGTGTTGGCATTGTCGGCAAACTGCGCGCTCTGATAGGTGCTGTCCAGGTTCAGCTTCCACGGCCCGTCCGTATAACCCACGCCCAGTGTGCCTTTGTGCTTCGAAGAGAATGGCACGCGGTTGCCTTTGTTCGGTCCGTCTTCACGAATGGTGGCATCGACGAAGGCATACGTGGCATACACGTCGAAACCGGCCAGTGCAGGGCTCAGGCCATCAAGGGCGTAGTTGATGCTGGTTTCGATGCCTTGGTGGCGAGTCTCGCCTCGGGCAATGACCGAGTCGTTGGTCTGGTTGCTTTCATACTGGTTGTCGAAGTTGATCAGGAACGCGCCGATCTCCGCCCGCAGGTTGCCATCGTCGTAGCGGGTGCCGAGTTCCCAGGTGCGGGCCTTTTCCGGTTTCACTTCACCGCTGCTGACACGGTTGGGCATCTGGCTGTACTGCACGCTGCCGAACGAGCCTTCGGTGTTGGCGTACAGATTCCACTCATCGGTCAGGTGATACAGCACGTTCAATGCCGGCAAGGCCGTGTTGTAGTCGCCCTTGTACTTCACATTCGTCAGGTTGTTGGTTTGCTGGGATTCGATCATTTCGTAGCGAACACCCGGCGTGATGGTCCATTTCCCGATGTCGATCCGGTCATCGATGAAAAACGCATTGGCCTCAGTGCCCCCGCGCGTATCACGGTCGTTGCGGCTGGAGGTTGTCGGCAATTCGTTGCTGGCGATCGGCGTGCGGTATCGCAGTTCGTGGCCGGCCTCGTTGATGTAGCGATAGCCGACGCCGACCTCATGGCTGGTCGGGCCGAGGTCGAAACCTTGGGCGAAACGGGTTTCCAGGCCGCGTACCCAATATTCGCGAGGTGACAGGGACAGGAAGGTGCCCTGGTCCAGATAGCCGCTGCGCAAGGTCTTGGTGAAAAACGTACTGGCGGTGAATTCCCGGCGGTCTTGCTGGTAGCGGTAGCCGAAATTGACCAGGGTGCGACGGCCCCAGAAACGGTCGTTCGGACGTGTGGACTGATACGGGTTGGCATCATAGTCGGCGACATTCAGGCCGCCGGGCATGTCGGCCTCGCCTTCGTAATACTGGGCCATGGCATTGAAACTGTTGGCCTCGTCCAGCTGGTAGTTGCCCTTGAGGATGAGGTCATCGATTTGTGTGTCGCTGTGTTCGCGCCAGTCGCCGCCACGGGTGCCGGAATACAGCAGGGCACCGCCCAAGCCGTTGTCGGCGGTGCCGCCCGCCAGCAGATTGGAGTACGTTTTGAAACCGTCATGGCTGGAGGATGGGCTCGTCTCGGTCTGGAAGCCCCCCTTTACCGTGGGTGCATCGGGAATCGCCCGCGTCACGAAGTTGACCACGCCGCCGACGTTTTGCGGGCCGTAGCGCACTGCGCCGCCGCCGCGTACGACATCCACCGCGTCCATGTTGCCCATGCTGACCGGTGCGAACGATAGTTGCGGCTGGCCGTAAGGTGCGAAAGGCACCGGGAGGCCGTCCATCAGCACCGTGGAGCGTGAGGCCAGGCGTGGGTTGAGCCCGCGAATACCGAAGTTCAGCGCCATGTCATGGCTACCAGTGCCGTTGTTTTCCGGTGCATTGACGCCGGGAATGCGATTGAGTACATCCCGCGCCTGCGTCGCACCCTGGCGCTCGAACGCTTCACGACGGATAACGTCACGGGCGCCGGGGTGTTCGAAGACATTGGCTTGCGCGGCGTCGCCGAGCCAGTCTCCGACCACGGTGGTGGTGCCGATGTCCATCGCGGTGTTGGTGGCCGGTTGCAGGCTGAAGGCGTTATCTCCCTCGGGCCGGGCTTGCAGGCCTGTGCCTTCGAGCAGCGCGCTCAGCCCTTGCTCTGGGCTGTAGCTGCCTTCCAGGCCGCGACTCTGCAGGCCAGCGGTCGTCTGCGAGCCGAAGGAAATCAGCACCCCGGCCTCGCGTCCGAACTGATTGAGGGCATTTTCCAGTGACGACGGCGCGATGTGATAGGCCTTGGCATCGGCAGCCTGTACGCAAGGCAGTGCGACGAAACTCAAGCTGGCCCCCAGGAGCCATTGACGCATGGTACGGGCCAGTGGGGTGAGACGGGTAGGTTGTTGCGGCATGGATGAGGGTCTCGAGAAGGTTGTATCGAAGTGGCTTTCCTTCTCTGTCACCCGAGGCAGGGAAAACAGCTCACGGTTGCAGGTTTTTTTTCGGCAGGACGGTCATGGTTCAAGCACGGGCCTCGACCGAGACCCAATAGCGGGTAAAGCGGCGTACTTGGACCGGTAGGCTGACTTCCAGCAGATCGAGGATTCGTTCGCTGTTGTCCAGCGGATAAGTTCCGGAGATCAGAAGGTTGGCAACCGCCTTGTCGCAGTGCAATTGGCCGCGGCGGTACCGGCCGAGTTCGTCGAGAAAGTCCGCCAGACGCATGTGCGCGGCTATCAGCATGCCTTGCGTCCAGGCACCGCTGTTGGCATCCAGCGCCGTGGCGGGCCCGGCGCCGTTGATGCCAAGGCTCAGTTGCCGTGATGCACCCAGCAACGAAGACGGGCCGTGTCGGCTGTGAATGTCCACCTCGCCTTCAAACACCGCCACCTGGGTGTGTTCCGGATATTCGCGTACGTTGAACCGGGCGTTGCGGCTTTCCAGCCGGCCATGGGCGGTCAGTACGTGCAGGGGCCTGGGGTCCCGGGCCGCCGTCAACAGCAGTTCACCCTCCAGCAGGCGGATCAAGCGACGGTGAGCGTCGAAGCGAACGTCGACCGCGCTGCCGCTGTTGAGCTGCAACTGGCTGCCGTCATCCAGCATCAGGCGACGCCGTTCGCCCACCGGGCTGCGAAAGTCGGCCATCAAGGGTGGCAGCCACTGGCGTTCACGCAGGCCCCAGGCCAACGTTGAGCCGGCCCCCAGTACCAGTAACGTTTTGAGCGCCCGCCGCCGCATGGCGGACTTCGGTGCATTGAGGGTCGCATGGGCTAACGCAGGGGATACGCTGCGCAGCCGTTGATTGACCCGTTGGATATGTTCCCAGGCACGGCGATGTTCGCTATGAGCATCGAGCCATTGCTCCCAGGCTTGCTGTTGGCGGGTGTCGAGTGGGCCTTGCTGCATTTCCAGGAGCCAGTGCACGGCCTGCTCGGCGACTTGGGCGCTGACGTCAGGTGCGCCGTTGATCGACGGGGTCATAAGGCGAAGTAGCAGCGCATCGCTGCCTTGTTCAGATGGCGCTTGACCGTTGCCAGGGAAATCCCCAGTTCACGGGCGATTTCGTTGTAGGTCAGGCCATCGACCTGGGCCAGCAGAAACGCCTGCTTGACCGCTCGCGGCAACCCATCGAGCAGTTGGTCCAGTTCCGTCAGGGTTTGCAGGATGATTGCCCGTTCTTCCTCCGACGGCGCCACCTGCTCCGGCAGTTGGGCGAGGGTGTCGAGGTAGGCGCGCTCAAGGTCCTGGCGGCGGTAATGGTTGAACAGTACGCGCTTGGCAATGGTCGTAAGGAATGCGCGGGGTTCCAGGACAGGCTGCGGATCGCGCGTCGTCAGCACGCGCATGAACGTGTCCTGCGCCAGGTCGGCGGCACTGTCGGGGCACCCGAGTTTTCTTCGCAACCAGCTGTTGAGCCAACTGTGATGGGCGTTGTAGAGCACTTCGACGGTGTGTGCAGGCGGCAACGAGGAACATCCCGACAGCGCTGAGCTGTGCTAGAGAACAAGAATTGTTCGCATTGTAGAGGCGCGGCAGTGGCTACGGCAATCGGGATCAGTGCCTGGTTGTTTCATTTGGCCGGAGCGTGGTGGTGCCTAGCGCAAGAATGCCTGTCGATATTCCCCGGGGCTCGCCCCCAAGGTCTGGCGAAAACGGTTGGTGAAGTGGCTGGCGCTGGCAAATCCGCAGGCCAGTGCCACCTCGCCCAACGGTTGTGACGTGGTACGCAGCAAGTGTTGCGCGCAAGCCAGGCGCCGGGCCAGTACATATTGATGGGGCGGCAGCCCGAAGCTTTCGCGGAACATCCGCGCGAAGTGGTATTCGGATAACGCGCATAACGTCGCCAATTGCCCGAGGCTGATGGGGTCGGCCAGGTGGCTGTCGACGTAATCCACCAGCAACCGCCGCTGGTGAGCCGCCAGGCCGCCCTTGAGGCGAAGCCCCTGGCGCTGGCCGACCTGGCTGAGCAGCAGGTGGTTGAGCAGGTCATGGGCCAAACTGGTGGTCAACAGGCGTTCCCCGGGTTCGTCCCAGTTCAGCGCGATCAACTGGCGAAAGCGATGCGCCTGCTGCGGGTCGTCGAGGAACGTTTCCTCGTGCAGTTGCACCTGCCGCGGTTCGCGGTCCAGCAGCGTGATGCACCCGAGGGCGAATTGTTCCGCGCTGAAATACAGGTGGGCGAGGCGAATGTCGCCGTTGATGACCCAGGCCGATTCATGTCCGGCGGGCAGTACGCAGAGTTTGCCCGGCGCCCCTGTGGTCTCGGGTCGTTCGCGGCGAAACGTACCGGTGCCACCGGCGATGTAGCAGGACAACGTATGGTGGGTCGGTGCCTCGTAGTCCTGGGCGTCGTGCTGGTTGCTCCACAAAGCGGCCGCCATGCCGTCTCCGAGCTCGGCGCTGTGCTCCAGGCGAGCATTGGGCGAGCTGTTGAGGGCTTGGAAGACTTGCAGGCTTTGCAATGTGGGCATGATCGGTTCTCTCCAACGCCTTGCATCCTACTCCCTCGCCCCGCTCCTGCCAGCCCGCCAGCCGACAAAACCGCAAGTTTATGCAAGTGCCGCAGCGGCGGTGGCGTGACACTGAAGGTCATTGTCAGGAGCCGTCACCATGAACCTCTCGTTGTACCTGCTTACCGTGCTCATCTGGGGCACGACCTGGATCGCCCTGAAACTGCAGTTGGGCGTGGTCGCCATCCCCGTGTCGATTGTCTATCGCTTCGGTCTCGCGGCGCTGATCCTGTTTGCCATGCTCCTGCTCAGCCGACGCTTGCAGGTGATGAATCGGCGCGGCCATTTGATTTGCGTTGCCCAGGGCCTGTGCCTGTTCTGCATCAACTTCATGTGCTTCCTGACTGCCAGTCAATGGATCCCCAGTGGCTTGGTCGCCGTGGTGTTTTCCACCGCCACCCTCTGGAACGCCCTCAATGCCCGGGTTTTCTTCGGTCAGCGGATTGCCCGTAACGTGCTGTTGGGGGGCGCGCTGGGGCTTTCGGGGCTGGCCTTGCTGTTCTGGCCGGAACTGGCCGGCCACAGCGCAAGCCCGCAAACGATGCTCGGATTGGCACTGGCGCTGCTGGGGACGTTGTGTTTCTCGGCGGGCAACATGCTGTCGAGCCTGCAACAGAAAGCCGGCCTCAAGCCATTGACCACCAATGCCTGGGGCATGGCCTATGGCGCAGCGATGCTGGCGGTGTGGTGTGGGTTCAAAGGCATTCCGTTCGACATGGAATGGAACACGCGCTACATCGGCTCGTTGTTGTACCTGGTGATTCCGGGGTCGGTGATCGGCTTTACCGCCTACCTGACACTGGTCGGGCGCATGGGGCCGGAACGGGCGGCCTATTGCACTGTGCTGTTCCCGGTGGTGGCGTTGAATGTCTCGGCGTTTGTCGAGGGCTACCAGTGGACAGTGCCGGCATTGGTGGGGTTGGTGCTGGTGATGCTGGGGAACGTGCTGGTGTTTCGTAAGCCACGGCCGGTGGCGACGAATGTCGCGCTGGGTGCACGCTGAGACAGAACGCCTGGCGAGAATACCGTGGCGAGGGAGCTTGCTGTGGCGAGGGGATAAATCCCCTCGCCACAGCAAGCTCCCTCGCCACGGTGTGTTCCCCCGGGGGCTTTTGCGGAGGATTTATTTCCAGACTTGCGGGTTGACCAGGTTCTGCGGTCGCTCGCCCAACAAGGCACTGCGCAAGTTATCCACAGCCAGATTGGCCATGGCCTCACGGGTTTCGTGAGTCGCCGAGCCAATGTGGGGCAGGGTCACGGCGTTTTTCAGCTGGAACAGCGGCGATTCGGCCAATGGTTCTTTCTCGTAGACATCCAGCCCGGCACCGCGGATGCGGTTGTTCTGCAATGCTTCGATCAGCGCTGGTTCGTCTACCACAGGGCCACGGGAAATGTTGACCAGGATGGCACTCGGTTTCATCAGGCCCAGTTCACGCTGGCCGATCAGGTGGCGGGTTTTCTCGCTCAACGGCACCACGAGGCAGACGAAGTCGGCTTCGGCCAGCAATTGGTCCAGTTCGCGAAATTGTGCGCCCAGCTGGTTTTCCAGCTCGGTCTTGCGACTGTTGCCGCTGTAGATAATCGGCATGTTGAACCCCAGCCGGCCACGCCGGGCAATGGCTGCGCCGATGTTGCCCATGCCGACGATGCCCAGGGTCTTGCCATGCACGTCGCTGCCGAACAACTGCGGGCCAACCGTCGCTTGCCATTGCCCGGCTTTGGTCCAGGCGTCCAGTTCGGCCACGCGCCGGGCGCTGCTCATCAGCAGGGCGAAGGCCAGGTCGGCGGTGCTTTCGGTGAGCACGTCGGGGGTGTTGGTGAGCATGATCCCGCGTTCATTGAAGTAGGCCAGGTCATAGTTGTCGTAGCCCACCGACACGCTGGAAACCACTTGCAGGTTCGCGGCGCTCTGCAGTTGCTCGCGGCCGAGCTTGCGACCGACACCGATCAGCCCGTGGACGTGAGGCAAGGCTTCGTTGAACTGCGCGTTGATGTCGCCGTTCGACGGGTTGGGGACGATCACGTCGAAGTCCTGGCGCAGGCGTTCGATCATGGGGGGCGTGATACGGCTGAAGGCAAGTACGGTTTTTTTCATCGTGCAAGGCTCATCTGCAAGGAATACCAAGCACGCTAACATTCCTGGCGCGGGTTAGGCGAGAGGGCAGGGTGTAATCGCACCGACACCAGTCTTCTGTGGGAGCGAGCTTGCTCGCGATGGCGCCAGCCCAGTCACTCGCAATTGATTGACAGACCGCTATCGCGAGCAAGCTCGCTCCCACAGGGGATCTTTACAAACTCAGGCGGCCCGCAGGGAAATGAAGGCGTAGGTGACCGGTGCTTCAGTGACCACCCGCGCGCCGCTGGCCGAAACCTGGTTGGCCACGTCCTCGCCGGACAGGTGGAACTGCCATTCGCCAGCCGCCAGGTCCAACGGCTGCGAGCGGGCTTGATCGATAGCGGCGGCAAACGCAGCCATGTTCGGCAGGTAGGCCGTGAATCCGTCGCCCTTCAACGCCGTCGTGTGGATGCCCAGAGACATGCAGATGCGTTCCTTGATCGCGATTTCCTCACGATCGGCCTGGCGTGAACGCTCGATCAAGCGGGCCAGTTCCTGGTCCACCAATTCAGCGCCCAGTATCAACTGCGGCCCCGTTTCCCACGACTCCGGTGGGCAATCCTTGGCGGCGGGATCGAGCGGGATGTGTGGATTGATTTCCATGGGATAAATACGACACACCAAGGGTCTGCGCTCATAGATGCGGCACAGGTTTTCGTCGTCCAGATTATGGCAACGACCCACGTTATAAGCGGCGAACGTGATCGCCACCAGCGCGTCGCTCGTGCCGCTACGGACCACCGCCGAGCGTCGTTCGGCATGTTCACGTTGCGCCACCGGAAGGCCGAGGCCATTGGGCAGGAAGGCCTCGACCAGGACAATCACCTGGCCGCCGTCATTGGCCCACATCCTGGCTTCGTCGAGGGTCAGGGGAACGTGATGGCCGGTACAGCATTTACCGCACCCTACACAGGAAAACGTGGTGTTCATTGATCGACCAAAGGCAATAGGCTGAAAGCGGCGCCGGAAAAACGCCGCGATAAGCCCTGCGAAGCAAGTTATGCGCCATTCATCGAGGGGCGTCGGTCGGGCGGATCGAGTCCCATTCGGTGACGAAGGCGGTCCCGGTTTTCTTGCGGTAGAGGCACAACTCGGTGCCGGTTGCGCCTTTCATGTGTTTCTGTGGGTATTGGCCTTGCAGCAACACAGCGGTGTAGCCCACCCGGTCGTCGAATTGCGCGGCGGTGCCGACGGGTTCGGGGTCTTTAAGGCCGCTGGCCTTCAAGCAACTGGCGAGCACTTTTTTGTCGTAGGCGGCCCAGGCGTCGGGGCTGGAAGCCTGAGCCTCAAAGGCCATGGCGGCAGTGAGGCCGAGGAACATCAGCGCAGGGGTTTTCATCAACAATGTCCTTGTTCAGGGGAACCAGGGCAGGAGTATGCCTGAGGTTGGAGCAGTGTTCAGAGGCCGCGACGATCGCAGCCTCCTGGCGTTCGGCCTGCATTGCCGCGGGTGGGTGTCAGCGCCCTTGTTCGGCGACGGCCTTGGCCGCGGTGATCAGGCACTTGGTCAACTCCGGTGACGAGAACTTGGTGAGCACCCCGTTTGCGCCGGCCAGGCGCGCCTTTTCACTGTTCATGGCGCTGTCGAGCGACGTGTGCAGCAACACGTAGAGGTGCGCGAAATCCGGCGTTTCGCGCAGGGTCCGGGTGAGGGCGTAGCCGTCCATTTCCGACATTTCAATATCGGAAACGATCAGGTTGATCTCCTGCGCAGTGCCCTGCAGCTCCAACAGACAGTCGATGGCTTCCTTGGCGCTGCGGGCGGTGTGGCATTGCAGGCCCAGGTTGCGCAGGGTGTACACCGATTGCTGCAGCGCGACCTGGCTGTCATCGACCACCAGGATCCGGGCGTTGCCCAGTACTTCGGCGTCTTCCATGCTCAGTTCGGTCGGCGCGGTTTCGATCTGCGCCGGGGCGATGCCGTGGATGACCTTTTCGATGTCCAGCACCTGCACCAGCGTACCGTCCACCGAGGTCACGCCGGTGATGAACGCCCGCACGCCGCCGGAACCGTAGGGCGGTGGTTTGATGTCGGTGGTCAGGCAATGCACGATCTTGCTCACCGCCTGCACATGCAGGCCCTGTTTGGAACGGCTCACGTCGGTGACGATCAGGCAACCGCCGTCCGGATCTTCCAGCGGCCGCTCGCCAATGGCGCGGCTCAGGTCGATCACCGACAACGACGTCCCGCGCAGGGTGGCGATGCCTTTGACGTGCGGATGGGACTCCGGCAGTTTGGTCAACGGTGGGCAGGGAATGATTTCACTGACCTTGAGCAGGTTGATCGCCATCAGCTTGCCGCTGCGCAAGGTAAACAGCAGAAGCGAAAGTGAATCTGCGCGGGCTTTGTTGGAAGACATAAAAACCTTCTGTGGAAAAAGGTGGGGCGAGCCTGAAGATCGCCAAAACAGCTTTTGATATTGGGTTATCGACTTGTCGGGGGCAGGCTTTAGGACGAAAGCGGTCGACAGCCAATTTCAAGTCAGCGGCCTGCGGACGCTCATCTTGTGGCGAGGGATTTACCTGTGGCGAGGGGATTTATCCCCGATGGGTTGCGCAGCAACCCCAAACAAGGCTGAACGCATTCAGTCTGATACTCCGGGTTGGTAGATTTTTGGGCTGCTGCGCAGCCCAGCGGGGATAAATCCCCTCGCCACAGAGGGCCTCAGTGGCTGCTCAAGGACACTACTTTAGCCCCAACCGCCTGGCCATCCGCCCCAGGTTCGCCCGATCCAGCCCCAGCTCCCGGGCGGCGCTGGCCCAGTTGTGCTGGTGCCGCTCCAGGCAGGCGGCAATCAAATTGCGTTGGAATTCGTCCACCGCTTCGCGCATGTCTCCCGTCACGCCCACCTGTGCCGGTGTCGGGCCGGTGGATGATGGGGCAGGGTTATCCACAGGGGCTTGGGGCAAACCCAGGTCCTGGGCGCTGAGGCTGAGGATCTTCGGGCGCGTCGGGCAGCGGCCCAAGGCCTTCAGGGCACTGCGGCCAATCAGGTGTTCCAGTTCGCGTACGTTGCCCGGCCAGTCGTAGGCCACCAGTGCGGCCTGGGCGTCGTTGGTCAGGCGCAGGCTGCCCAGGCCCATGCGTGAACGATTCTGTTCCAGGAAAAAGCCGCTGAGCAGCAGCACGTCCCGTCCGCGCTCACGCAGCGCCGGTACCTGCAATGGGTACACACTCAAGCGATGGTAGAAGTCGGCCCGATAACGGCCGTTGCGCACTTCTTCGGCGAGGTCGCGATTGGTGGCCGCGATCAGGCGCACATCGACCCGGTGCTCCTTGTCCGAACCCAGGCGCTGCAGTTGGCCGCTTTGCAACACCCGCAGCAACTTGGCCTGGACCGTCAGGGACAACTCACCCACCTCATCGAGGAACAAGGTGCCGCCGTCGGCCAGTTCGAATTTGCCGCGCCGGTCGTTCGTCGCCCCGGTGAAGGCGCCTCGTACGTGGCCGAAGAGTTCACTTTCCACCAGCGTATCCGGCAGGGCGGCGCAGTTGAGGCTGATGAGCGGCTGCCCGGCGCGTTTCGACGCGGCATGGATGGCCTGGGCGACCAGTTCCTTGCCCACACCGGTCTCGCCCGTGATCAATACGGTCAGGTCGCTGCCGCCCACCAGCGCGATCTCTTCCACCAGGCGCTTGTGGGCCTTGCTCTGGCCGACCATGTCGCGATGTTGCTGGCCGCTGGCCTGGCGATAGACCTCGGCGCGACGGTGCTCATCCTCGGCCTTCAAGGCCAGGCGCTCGATGCGTTCGGCGGCGCTGACCGTGGCGGCGGCGAGGCTGGCGAAGGCTTGCAGGGCGCTCAGGTCGATGGGTTCGAAGCGTTCCGGGTCCAGGGAATCCAGGGTGAGCAGGCCCCAGGGGCGCTCGTCGACGAACAGCGGACACCCCATGCAGTCGTGGACCTCCAAGTGCTCGGCCAGCCCCTCGACCAGCCCGTCGTACGGGTCGGGCAGGCCGCTGTCGGCGGCGAAACGGGTGGGCTGCGGGTTTGCCAGCAGCGCTTCGAAGCGTGGGTGTTCGCTGACCCGGAAGCGTCGGCCCAGTGTATCGGTACTCAAACCGTCCACCGCCAGGGGCACGAGGCAGTCCCCGTCCAGGCGTAGCAGCGCGGCTGCGTCACAGGGCAGCAGCGCACGCAGGGCGCCCAGCAAGCGGCGATAGCGCTCGCCTTCAGGCAGTTCGCGGGACAGGTCCGCCACCAGGGGCAGCAAGGCTGTGAGCAGAGAGGTTGCAGTCATAAGGACTCCATGTAGTCCAAAAGACTCTAAATCGTTCTGTGTCCTTATGACTACTTTTTATTTAACTAATTGAAAAATAAGAAAATAAATTGTGGCACGGAAACTGATAGTAGAGCCGTAGTTGTTATTCAAGTCCTTGCATGGAGTCACCTTATGCTCAGCCAAGAAGAACGCGCCATCATTCGCTCCACCGTGCCATTGCTTGAAAGCGGGGGTGAAGCGCTGATCACTCACTTCTATCGCATGATGCTGTCCGAATACCCGCAAGTGCGCCCGCTGTTCAACCAGGCTCACCAAGCCAGTGGCGATCAACCCCGTGCGCTGGCCAACGGCGTGTTGATGTATGCGCGGCACATTGACCAGCTCGACCAGTTGGGCGACCTGGTGGCGAAAATCGTCAACAAGCACGTTGCCTTGCAGATCCTGCCGGAACACTACCCGATTGTCGGTGCGTGCCTGCTGCGAGCCATTGCCGAGGTGTTGGGCGCGGAGATCGCCACGCCCGAGGTGATTGCGGCGTGGGGCGCCGCCTACAACCAGTTGGCCGATATCCTGATCGGTGCCGAAACCGGCATGTACGACAAGAAGGCCAAGGCGCCGGGCGGCTGGCGTGGCGAGCGTGAGTTCATCCTGGCGGCCAAGGTCCAGGAAAGCTCGGAGATCACCTCGTTCTACTTCGAGCCGGCGGACAAAGGCCCGATCCTGGTGGCCGAGCCGGGCCAGTACATCGGCATGAAGCTCATCCTCGATGGCGAGGAAGTGCGCCGTAACTATTCGCTGTCGGCCCTGGCGGACAATGGTCAGTATCGGATCAGCGTCAAGCGCGAGCCGGGCGGGCGGGTGTCGAACCACCTGCATCATCATTTCGACGTCGGCAGCCGTATCCAGTTGTTCCCGCCGTCCGGGGATTTCTACCTGACCGCCAGCGACAAGCCGCTGGTGCTGATCAGCGGCGGCGTCGGCATCACGCCGACCCTGGCCATGTTGCAGGCGGCACTGCAAACCGAGCGGCCGGTGCATTTCATCCACTGTGCACGTAACGGCCGCGCCCATGCCTTCCGCGACTGGATCGACGACTTGGCCACGCGGCATCCGCAACTCAAGCGCTTCTACTGCTACGACGAAGACGACGGCTTGAGCCCGGCGGCGGATAAGGTGGGGCTGCTGAGCCAGGAGCAATTGGCGCAATGGCTGCCGGAGCAGCGTGACCTGGACGCCTATTTCCTTGGGCCGAAGGGTTTCATGGGCGCCGTCAAGCGCCACCTCAAGGCCCTGGGCGTGCCGGACCGGCAGAGCCGCTACGAATTCTTCGGTCCGGCGGCGGCGCTGGAGTAAGGTCTCCACGCCCGCCACAGATCCCTTGTGGGAGCGGGCTTGCTCGCGAAGACGGCGGCACATCCAACATTGATGCAAGCTGACCCATCGCTTTCGCGAGCAAGCCCGCTCCCACAAGGTGGCTGACCATAAGGCCAGGGCAAACTCCTTGTGGGAGCGAGCTTGCTCGCGATAGCGGCGGCAGGTCCATCCCTGTCCAACTGCCAGAATTAATCCCCGCTTAACTTTCTTGCGGTCTATTCCCTCCAATGTCGACGCTCGCTGCTCGTTCACTGTCATGGTCAGCGTGTAGACTTCGATACATCCGATTGCGCGCCGGGTGTCGCGAGGCTGCGCGTCGATCCATGCAGACAAAGGGAAACGCAATGAGTGAGGAAATGATGCGGCTAGGCCGTGAGCGACGCTATCTGGTGCTGCTGGGGCTGATCTGCCTGGCGCTGATCGGCGGTGCGCTGTACATGCAGGTGGCCCTCGGCGAGGCACCGTGCCCGCTGTGTATCTTGCAACGCTATGCGCTGTTGCTGATCGCGATCTTCGCCTTCATCGGCGCCGCCATGCGCACCCGCCGCAGCCTGACGATCTTCGAAGGTCTGGTAGTGCTCTGTGCCTTGGCCGGTGCCGGTGTGGCAGGGCATCACGTGTACACCCAGTTCTTCCCCGCGGTCAGTTGCGGCATCGACGTATTGCAACCGATTGTCGATGACCTGCCGCTGGCGAAGATCTTCCCGCTGGGTTTCCAGGTCGATGGCTTTTGCTCCACGCCTTACCCACCGATCCTGGGTCTGTCCCTGGCGCAATGGGCGCTGGTGGCCTTCGTGTTGACGGTGGTTCTGGTGCCGTTGCTGGTGTCGCGTAACCGCAAACCGCTTCGCTGAAACGCCTCGATGAAACGCCCCGGTTCTCTCCTGGAGAGCCGGGGCGTTTTACGTTTCACGCTCAAGACGGAGCGTCCTTGATCCGAGGCAAGAATGACCTTCGGCAATGTGCGACACGTTGTCACATATCTTGCGGCGCTCAGCCTTTGCGAGAGAGATAACGCACGCTTTCCTGTAACAAAAAAATGTCTGATTTCGCAACTGGCGTATCGCCTGCAGCAGGCATTTTTAACAGCGACGCGTCAGGCGGTGGAGGCCCCGAAAACCGGGCATTTGCCGGGCAAAAAACCTCTTGAAGATCCTCTCGAGCTGTCTAAATCGGGCGTAGTAGACCTACGTTTTTTGGGGTTCTTGTTGAGAATGAATTTCGATACCATGCTGGCCCGTTGCAATATCAGCAAGAGATTGTTGCCGAATCGGTTAAAAATTATTTCGGGATGAGACATGGTCTACAGCGCGTCACCTCACTACAATCGCCCGCACCGATTTTCCGACCCGGCTCAGGCTTGAGCACGAGAGTGGTCGAAGGGCGCCAGCGCCCCATGCGACCCCAGGTGTCGGTGCCTCCAACTACCCGCACCAAATGGAATTGGGCTTGAACTAGGCCTTTTGACCAACGAATAAGAACTCACTGCTGGCCCGGGATGTGTCGAACAGCCGCTGACGTTCGATGGGCAGCCCTTATTCAATCCAAGAAATGCCAACCCTTGGCAGGGTGAAGTGTTGGCGATCAAAACCCAACTGCATTGCGCAAGCTGCTTTAGAGGTCGTGAGATGAGTAAAAACAGGTACCCCCGATTACTAGGCTTGTTGCCGCTGCTCGGCACGTTGCTGCTGGGAGGCTGCAACATGACCTTGCTCGATCCCAAGGGCCAGGTCGGCCTGGATGAACGAAACCTGATCATCACCGCCACACTGCTGATGTTGCTGGTCGTCGTGCCGGTCATCGTCATGACCTTCCTGTTCGCCTGGAAGTACCGCGCAACCAACACCAAGGCCACGTACACGCCGAAATGGTCGCATTCGACCAAGATCGAAGTGGCGGTGTGGACGATTCCAGTGCTGATCATCATTGCCCTGGGTTACATCACCTACAAGTCGACCCACGCCCTGGACCCGTATCGTCCACTGGATTCGGACGTCAAGCCGATCACCATTGAAGTGGTTTCGATGGACTGGAAATGGCTGTTCATCTATCCGGAACAAGGCATCGCCACCGTCAACAAGATCGTGTTCCCGGCCCACACGCCGATCAACTTCAAGGTCACCTCCGACACCGTGATGAACTCGTTCTTCATCCCGGGCCTGGGCGGCCAGATCTACGCGATGGCGGGCATGCAGACCAAGCTGCACCTGATCGCCAACCAGAACGCCGAACTCGACGGTATCTCTGCCAACTACAGTGGCGCGGGTTTCACCGGCATGAAGTTCAAAGCAATCGCCACGACCCAGGAAGATTTCGACGCCTGGGTCAACGATGTGAAGAAGGCACCTAAACAGCTTGAAAAAGCTGAATACGAAGCCCTTTCCAAACCGAGCCAGAACAACCCAGTCGAACTCTACTCGTCGGTTACGCCGAACCTGTTCCAGACCATCATCGACAAGTATGAAGGGATGAATCCGGGCAAGCCGATGCACCACGAGAAGAACGAGAAGGAAGTGGCTCACAACATGGAAGGGATGGACATGAGCTCGCATTCAGCTGCCGGGGCAGAGGAGTAAACGATGTTTGGTAAATTAAGTTGGGAAGCGATCCCGTTCCACGAGCCGATTGTCATGGTGACCCTCGCCATCATCGCGCTCGGTGGTCTGGCATTGTTTGCAGGCATCACTTATTTCAAGAAGTGGACCTACCTGTGGACCGAGTGGCTGACCTCGGTCGACCACAAGAAAATCGGCGTGATGTACATCATCGTCGCCATGGTCATGCTGCTGCGCGGTTTTGCCGACGCCATCATGATGCGTACCCAACTGGCCATGGCCACCGAGGGTTCGCCTGGCTACCTGCCGCCTGAACACTATGACCAGATCTTCACCGCCCACGGTGTGATCATGATCATCTTCATGGCGATGCCATTCTTCACCGGCCTGATGAACCTTGCGGTGCCGCTGCAGATCGGCGCCCGTGACGTTGCCTTCCCGTTCCTGAACTCCTTGAGCTTCTGGCTGCTGGTGTCCGGCGTGGTGCTGATCAACCTGTCCCTGGGCGTTGGCGAATTCGCCAAGACCGGCTGGGTGGCCTATCCGCCACTGTCGGGCTTGCAATACAGTCCGGGCGTGGGGATGGATTACTACATCTGGGCGCTACAGCTTTCCGGATTGGGTACGACGCTGACGGGGGTCAACTTCCTCGCCACCGTGGTGAAAATGCGTACCCCTGGCATGAAGTTGATGGACATGCCGATCTTCACCTGGACCTGCACCTGGGCCAACGTCCTGATCGTCGCTTCCTTCCCGATCCTGACCGCTACCCTGGCTTTGCTGACGCTTGACCGCTACATGGATTTCCACATTTTCACCAATGAGCTGGGTGGAAATCCGATGATGTACGTCAACCTGTTCTGGGCTTGGGGTCACCCTGAGGTGTACATCCTGATCCTGCCGGCGTTCGGGATTTTCTCCGAAGTCATCTCGACCTTCTCCGGCAAGAAACTGTTCGGCCACCACTCGATGATCTACGCTTCCGGCGCGATCTCGGTACTGGGCTTCATGGTCTGGCTGCACCACTTCTTCACCATGGGTTCGGGTGCCAGCGTCAACGCCTTCTTCGGCCTGGCGACGATGCTGATTTCGATCCCGACAGGTGTGAAGCTGTTCAACTGGCTGTTCACCATCTACCAGGGCCGTCTGCGCTTCACCAGCCACGTGATGTGGACCCTGGGCTTCATGGTGACCTTCGCCATCGGCGGCATGACCGGCGTACTGCTGGCCATCCCGGGTGCTGACTTCGTGTTGCACAACAGCCTGTTCGTGATCGCGCACTTCCACAACGTGATCATCGGCGGCGCCGTGTTCGGCTACATTGCCGGTTTTGCCTTCTACTTCCCGAAAGCGTTCGGCTTCAAGCTGCACGAAGGCTGGGGCAAGGCAGCGTTCTGGTTCTGGATCACCGGCTTCTTCGTCGCGTTCATGCCGCTCTATGTACTGGGCTTCATGGGCATGACCCGTCGCCTGAACACCACCACCAACCCTGAGTGGGTGCCGTACCTGTACGTCGCCATGTTCGGTGCGGTGATGATCGCTGTCGGCATCGCCTGCCAGTTGATCCAGTTGTATGTCAGCGTGCGTGACCGCAACAAGCCAGAGAACATGTGCGAACACGGCGACCCGTGGAATGCCCATACCCTGGAATGGTCGACCTCTTCGCCGCCGCCGTTCTACAACTTTGCCGTGCTGCCGAAAGCGGACGTCATCGACCCGTTCACCGAAGCCAAGGAAAACGGTACCGCGTATCCGGTTCCGGCCAAGTACGAGCCGATCCACATGCCCAACAACACCGCGACCGGTGTGGTCATGGGCGCGCTGCTGACCGTGTTCGGTTTCGCGATGATCTGGCACATCTGGTGGCTGGCCATCGCCAGCCTGGTCGGCACCGTGGTGTATTTCGTGATCCATGCCGCCCGTGACGATCAGGGCTACATGGTGCCGGTGGATGTCATCGAACGCATCGAAGCCGAGCAGCACAAGCGCCTGGTAGCGGCCGGGAAAGTCCCCGCCTCCGCCACCCGTGTTGAAACCTCGTTGGAACAGGCTTAAACCATGTCGAACTTAGTGACCAATGTTGGACACGCCCATGGTCATGACCATGGGCACGATGACCATCACCACGACTCGGGCGAGATGACCGTATTCGGTTTCTGGCTCTACCTGATGACCGACTGCATTCTGTTTGCGTCGATCTTCGCGGCCTACGCGGTGCTGGTTAACAACGTCGCCGGTGGCCCGTCGGGCCACGACATCTTCGAACTGCCGTATGTACTGGGCGAAACCGCGCTGCTGCTGTTCAGCTCGATCACCTACGGCTTCGCCATGCTGGCGTTGTTCAAGGGCAAGAAAAACCAGGTCCTGGGCTGGCTGGCCATGACCTTCCTGTTCGGTGCCGGCTTCATCGGCATGGAGATCAATGAGTTCCACGTATTGATCTCCGAAGGCTACGGTCCTAGCCGCAGCGGCTTCCTGTCCGGGTTCTTCACCCTGGTCGGCACCCACGGCCTGCACGTGACCAGCGGCCTGATCTGGATGGCGATCATGATGTATCAGGTCCAGAAAAACGGCCTGACTGCCACCAACAAGACGCGTCTGAGCTGCCTGAGCCTGTTCTGGCACTTCCTGGACGTGGTGTGGATCTGCGTATTCACCGTTGTTTATCTGATGGGGACCCTGTAAATGGCTAACGCACATTCCCATGATGGCCATGACGCCGGCCACGGCAGCGTCAAGTCCTACGCCATCGGTTTCATCCTGTCGGTGATCCTGACCGTCATCCCGTTCGGCCTGGTGATGTATCCATCGCTGCCCAAGAGCCTGACCCTGTGGATCATCCTGATCTTCGCCGTGGTCCAGGTATTGGTGCACCTGGTGTACTTCCTGCACCTGGACCGCTCCGCCGCCCAACGTAACAACGTGGTCGCGTTTGTCTTTGCCGCGATCGTGATTGTCCTGCTGGTCGGCCTGTCGTTGTGGATCATGTTCAGCATCCACACCAACATGATGGCGCACTGAGGAAAGTCCGGATGTCCCTGAAGCACTTTATCCAAATCACCAAGCCGGGGATCATTTTCGGTAACGTGCTTTCTGTGGCAGGCGGGTTTTTCCTGGCCTCGAAAGGGCATGTCGATCTGGCCATCTTCCTGGCGGCGATGATCGGCACTTCCCTGGTGGTGGCGTCCGGTTGCGTGTTCAACAACTGCATCGACCGCGACATCGACATCAAGATGGAACGCACCAAGAACCGCGCGCTGGTCCAAGGCCTGATTCCGGTGCAACTGGCCCTGGCATTCGCCACGGTGCTGGGCGTGGCCGGTGTGGCGCTGCTGTACTGGGTGGCCAACCCGTTGGCGGCGCTGTTCGCGGTGATCGGTTTTGTCATCTACGTCGGCCTCTACAGCCTGTACCTCAAGCGCAAGTCGGTCCACGGCACGCTGGTGGGCAGCCTGTCGGGGGCGATGCCGCCGGTGATCGGCTACGTGGCGGTGAGCAACAGCTTCGACATGGCGGCGCTGACGCTGCTGGTGATGTTCAGCCTGTGGCAGATGCCGCACTCCTACGCCATCGCGATTTTCCGCTTCAACGACTACCTGGCGGCCTCGATTCCGGTGCTGCCGGTCAAGCGCGGTATCCTGGTAGCCAAGAAGCACATCCTGCTCTACATCCTGGCCTTCCTGGTGGCGACCTTGATGCTGACCTTCAGCGGCTACGCCGGCATGAGCTACCTCGCCGTCGCCGCCGCCATGGGCATGTACTGGCTGTACATGGCCTGGACCGGCTACAAGGCGGTGGATGACACGGTCTGGGCACGCAAGCTGTTCGTGTTCTCGATCTTCACCATCACCGCCCTGAGCGTCATGATGTCCCTGGACTTCAAGGTGCCGAGTGAGCTGCTGCTGACGTACGCGCCTTAAGCTTCAGATGCTGCAAAAAAAGCCCCGCCTTCGAGAGAAGCGCGGGGCTTTTTCATGGGGGTTGCCTGGAGGATCGTTCCCACGCTCTGCGTGGGAATGCAGCCTGGGACGCTCTGCGTCCCAAGAAGCCGAACGCGGAGCGTCCGAGGAGGCACTCCCACGCGGAGCGTGGGAACGATCGTTGGGCGATGGCTTATTGCTGGGCGATGCTGTAGCCGTCAAATGCCTTCTGCTGTTGCAGGGCGGTGACGATGCCTTTGCGGGTGGCCGGTTGTTCGGTGCCGTCATTGTCCAGGAAGGTTTCGCTTTCCAACTCGGCTTCGTCGCCTTCGCCTACGAAGTTGAAGCCCAGGAACTCGAAGGCTTCGCGGTCGACGTTCGGCTTGGAGCGTGGTGTGCGCAGGGGCAGGGTGACGCTGATGCCGTCCTTGCTGATGACAAACACCTCGGCCTCCTTCTTGGCCCGCGCGGCCTTGCCCTTGCTGCCGCTTGGGTTGCTGATGGCCTGGTGGGTCTGGTTCAGCACTTTCAGGGCCAGGCCGTAGACCAGTTCCTGGAACGACGGGTCGTCCTTGTAGCTGGAGAGGATGCGGCTGATCGGGAAGCGGCTGCTCAGGTCTTCCAGGGCCGCGAAGTCGGCGGCTTCGGCGTCCTTGAGCTGTTTGAGCTGGCCCATCAGTTCGTAGGCCTTGTCGTCGTCGAAGGCATCGTGGGCCTGACGGATGGCGTTGCGCAGTTCGCGGATCTGGTCGCTTTCGCGGTTCGACTGGAACGCATCGAGGACCATTTCGCTGATGGTTTTGGCCTGGGGCAGATGCTGTGAAAGATTGATGGAGTTTTCGTATTCCGCTTTGGACGACAGGGTGACTACGGATTCAGCGGTGTTGGAATCGGACATTGAAATTTCACTACTTCTGTTAGCGGGATGAGGCGAGAAAGGCATTGAGCTTTTTTCCGGTCGCCTAATCTATTGGACCCGAGCGGTGTTGTCACGGTCGGACCGGCAGCAACTGACCATTTGTTGCCGGTAGCGGCTTTGCATCTTGCATCAGGCCCATCAAGCGCAACGCGTCGGCGGTCGCGGCGCCACTGGCGGTGTTGTCGAAGATGCACCAGGTCGGTGTGTCGGGGTCGGCTTGCAACGTTTGGGCGAGGCGTTCCAGCCAGGCGTCCTCGTAAGCTGAATAGTAGATCCGTGGCGAACCGTGCAACCGGTAGTAGCGAATGCCAGGCCAGCCAGCGGGTTGATCGCCGCCGGGCAAGGGTGATGGATCGGCGGCGACGCGGCCGATGCACGCGTCTTGCAGGATCGTTGCGGCCTGGGGGGCGAGCCAGCTCGGGTGTCGTGGCTCAAGCACTGCATGACCTTGATAACGATCCCGCAAGGCTTTGAAGAATACTTCGGCCACGGCAGCCTCGAACGCCAGCGACGGTGGCAACTGAATCAACAGGCAGCCAAGCTTCTCTCCCAGTTGCGAGCATTGCCCGAGGAATTCATCCATAAGCCCTTCGCAGTCGATCAGCCGCCGTTCATGAGTCATCTGCTTGGGCACCTTGACCGAGAAGCGGAAGTCCCCGGCAACGCTGCCGGCCCACTTCCCATACGTGGCGGGGCGATGCGGCCGGTAGAACGAGCTGTTGATCTCCACGGCGGGGAACCGGCTGCTGTAGCGCTGCAAATGCGTCCCGTCGACAGTAAAGGCCGGCCAATGCTCCCGGGGCAGCGACCAGCCGGCGCAGCCCAGGTAAAGGCGTGAGGAGGAGGGAAGTCGAGTTGGCAAGGGCGCAGGCCTGATCGCGAGGTATACAGGCTATGACCGCTGCCAACGCCTCATGTCTGCATTCTTTTTTGTGTTTGGGCCAGGGTACCGTTCATTCGCAAATCACATTCTTGCCCGCCATCTTGGAGCGATACAGCGCCTGGTCCGCCCGGTGCAGCAACGCCGAGTGCTGTTCATCCTCCAAGCGCTGCACTACGCCAAAACTCATGGTGATCTGGAAGTCGCCCACCGGCAGCAGGTCGGACAGGCCACGACGAATGCTTTCCGCCAGCAGGCGGGCGTCGGCCAGGGCGGTGTTGGGCAAGATCATGATGAATTCGTCGCCGCCCCAGCGCACCAGCAAGTCATTGCCGCGCTCGCAGCGCTTGACGCTCTGCACCACTTGCACCAGCGCTGCGTCACCGAAGGCGTGGCCGTAGCGATCGTTGATGTCCTTGAAGTCATCGACGTCCATGGCGATCAACGACAACGGCTCGCGGAAACGCTGTGCGCGCTCACAGGCCAGCGGCAGCGCCTGGTCCAGGCGATAACGGTTGGCGACCCGCGTCAGGGCATCGGTTTCGGCAAGCCTGCGGTTCTCGTCGAGTTGGAGCTGCAACTGATGGTTGACCCGGGACAGTTCGCGGGTGCGTTCTTCGATGATGGCTTCCAAGGATTTGTTACGCCGTTCCAGTTGCTCGAACAGGCGCTTCTTGTCATCGATACTGCGATGGGCGCCGATCATGCGGGCCACCGTGCCGTCCGGGTTGCGGGCGATCACGTAGCCGCGATCCTCGATCCAGATGTAGGCCCCGTCGCGCATGCGGCAACGGTACTCGGCCTGGTAGCGATGGGATCGTTGTTCCAGGTAGTCGTCGAACAACGCCATGACCCGTGGGTAATCCTCCGGATGGATCACGCTTTCCCAGGTCAACACGGTGTTGTCCAGTGAATGAGGCAGGTAACCAAGCATCGTGTACCAGCCGGGGTTTCGGTAGACGAAGCCGGTGTTGGCATTCCAGTCCCAGATGCCATCGCTGACCAGTTCCAGGATGGTGTGCAGTACGCCTTCGTCCAGATCGGACAGGTCGAACCGCAGCATGTCGATGTTCGAGGCGTCTCCCATCGTCGTTTCCTCGTCGGCCTTGATATCAAAATGCTCGTCCAAGAAGAAGAGTAGCTGATGGGGGGGTGGGGAACTAGCGGCGGATGTTCAGACGGGGTTTGCTTTTGTGGCGAGGGGATTTATCCCCGCTGGGTCGCGTAGCGGCCCCCCAAAAGTCATCAAACCCGACATCACCTGCGATGTGAACCGACAGTCTTGGGGTTGCTGCGCAACCCAGCGGGGATAAATCCCCTCGCCACAGCATCATTGGGCTGGGGGTTGGGGTTTGCCCCATTTCTCCAGCGCGAACTCGACAAAACTGCGCAGTTTCGGCAAGCGGTAGCGATCCTGCGCGTACATCAGGCTCATCGGCCGATGGGGCAATTGGTAGCCCTGCAGCAACGCCACCAAGTGCCCCTCCTTCAGGTCCTGGGCCACCAGGGCATCGGGCAACATCACCACGCCCATCCCGGCCAGGGCGGCGCGATGCAAGCCCGAAGAGCTGTTTATCAGCATCGGTCCGTTCACCGGGACTTTGATCTCGCCGTCCGGCCCGTTGATGGGCCAGTGATCCTGGGCGAAGCGCCATTCGTCTGCTGCTGAATAGGCGAACGACAGGCAGTCGTGTCGTTGCAGGTCCGCCGGTTGTTCCGGCATGCCGCGCCGGGCCAGGTAAGCGGGGGAGGCGCAGATGGTCAGGGTGTAGTCCTGCAACGGACGGGCAATCAGCTTCGGGTCGGGATGGCCGAGGCGGATGGCGACGTCGAAGCCATGGTCGAGCAGGTCCAGGCGCTGGTTGGTCAGCACCACGTCGAGCTTGACCTGGGCGAAGCGCTGGCTGAATTCGGCCAGTGCCGGCGAAAGGCGTTCGGTACCAAAGGTCAGCGGCGCGGTGATGCGCAGAGTGCCGGTGGGCTCGCCTTGGGTCTGTTCGGCCAGGCGTTCGGAGTCGGTCACCAGCCCCAGTACTTCCAGGCAGCGCTGGTAGTAGGTCGAGCCGAATTCTGTCAGACGCTGGCGCCGCGTCGTACGGTTGATCAGGCGCACGCCGAGGCGTTGCTCCAGGGCACGAAGATGATTGCCCACCATGGTGGTGGACATTTCGCACGCCTGGGCCGCCGCCGTCAGGCTCCCGGTTTCCACCACCTTCACGTAAACGGTCATTGCCTGGAACAGGTCCATTATCAAGCTCAGCTTTTAAATGATTGAAGTAAAGCAGCGTTTATCCAGCCTTGGTGGCTAACCATACTGGAAAAAACCACCCGATGGAGCTTGATGCCATGACCGCTGCCTGCCTGATGACCACTTACCAACCCCTGGCGCTGAATTTCACCCATGGCTTGGGGACGCGCCTGTGGGACCAGGACGGTCGCGAATATCTCGATGCGGTGGCGGGCGTGGCGGTGACCAATGTCGGCCATTCCCACCCGCGGCTGGTGGCCGCCATCAGCGAGCAGGCCGGCCTGCTGTTGCACACCTCCAACCTGTATAGCATCGATTGGCAGCAACGCCTGGCGCAAAAGCTCACCCGGCTGTCGGGGATGGAGCGGGCGTTTTTCAATAATTCTGGCGCCGAGGCCAACGAAACCGCGCTGAAACTGGCGCGCCTCTACGGCTGGCACAAGGGTATCGAGCAGCCCTTGGTGGTGGTCATGGACAACGCGTTCCATGGGCGCACCTTGGGCACCATGTCCGCCAGTGACGGTCCGTCCGTGCGGCTGGGCTACAACCGGTTGCCGGGGGATTTCATCAAGGTGCCGTTCGGCGATCTTGCGGCGCTGGAACAGATTCAACAGGCTCACGCCGAGCGCATCGTCGCGGTGCTGGTGGAACCGATCCAGGGTGAAAGCGGTGTGCAACTCGCCCCACCGGGTTATCTCAAGGCCTTGCGGCAGCTGTGCAGTCGGCGCGCCTGGCTGTTGATGCTCGACGAGATCCAGACCGGCATCGGTCGCACCGGCCAATGGTTCGCATTCCAGCACGAGGGCATCGTGCCGGATGTCATGACCCTGGCCAAAGGCCTGGGCAACGGTGTGCCCATCGGTGCCTGCCTGGCACGGGGCAAGGCTGCCGAGTTGTTTACCCCTGGCAGCCATGGCAGTACGTTCGGCGGCAATCCACTGGCCTGTCGGGTCGGCTGCACGGTGCTGGACATCATCGAGGAACAAGCGCTGGTGGAGAACGCCAGGCACCAGGGCGAACAATTGCTGAGCCGGCTGCGGACCGAGCTGGCGGACAACCCGAATGTCTTGGCGATTCGCGGCCAGGGCTTGATGATCGGCATCGAACTCAAGCAACCGGTCCGCGACCTGACCCTTCGCGCCGCTCGGGACCACGGCCTGCTGATCAATGTCACCCGGGGCCAGACCATCCGTCTGCTGCCGCCGCTGACGATCGATGGGCGGGAAGTGGAGATGATTGTCAGGGGCGTGAGCCGCTGCCTGGCCCAGGGCTGAGGCAACCGGCCCAGACGACGGTTTTTCATGAAGCAGCCGGGCGAAGCGCAACGCAGCGGGACGGAATTTTTAACGATTGCCGCGTTCCAACGCCTGCCAGAGTCGATTGCCTACGCCCTGGCACTTCAGACTGAAAACCAGGAGCATTCCATGTTCACCTCGCGTCGCTTGATCGTTGTCGCTACTGCTGTGGCCTTGTTGTCCGGCTGTGCGTCGCCTAACCCCTATGACAACCAGGGCCAGGCCTCTACCGAATCGTCGGGCATGAGCAAAACCGCCAAGTACGGCGGCCTCGGTGCACTGGCGGGGGCGTTGGCCGGTGCGGCCATCGGTCACGATAACCGGGGCAAGGGTGCGTTGATCGGTGCGGCGGTGGTGGGGGCTTCCGCGGCCGGCTACGGTTACTACGCCGACCAGCAGGAAAAGAAACTGCGCGCCAGCATGGCCAATACCGGCGTTGAAGTGCAGCGCCAGGGCGACCAGATCAAGCTGATCATGCCGGGCAACATCACCTTCGCCACCGACTCGGCGAACATCGCGTCCAGCTTCTACCAGCCGCTGAACAACCTGGCCAACTCCCTCAAGGAGTTCAACCAGAACCAGATCGAGATCGTCGGTTACACCGACAGCACCGGCAGCCGCCAGCACAACATGGACCTGTCCCAGCGCCGTGCCCAGAGCGTGGCGACCTACCTGACGTCCCAGGGCGTGAGCGGTGCCAACCTCTCGTCCCGTGGCGCCGGCCCGGACAACCCGGTGGCCAGCAACGCCGATGTCAATGGCCGCGCGCAAAACCGTCGTGTCGAGGTCAACCTCAAGGCGATTCCTGGCCAGCAATATCAGGAGGCGCCGCAGCAGCAGGGGCAGACTTACCAGCAGTACCCATAACGGTTGGGCGGTAAATGAAACGGGGGCTCTGGAAACAGGGCCCCCGTTTTTTGTGGCTGGCGCCAACCCCTGTGGGAGCGAGCTTGCTCGCGATAGCGGTCTGCCTGAGCCGTTGATGTGGGATGTGTCGCCATCATCGCGAGCAAGCTCGCTCCCACAGAGGGATTTTCCTGGACTAAAATAAAGCCCGCCCGATCATTTGATCGGGCGGGCTTTTGGGTGTCGCTCGCAAATTACTTCTTCAAACCGTAATGCTCATCGAGCATGCCGGGTGAATTCGGGGCCTTGGGGGCGTAGTCCCGCGGCGGTTCCTGGATCCCTTTTGGCGGGGTCAGGCGTTCCCGTGGAGTCTGTGCCGCATCGGCTTGCAGGGCGGCGAGCAGGCGCTGGCGAGTCTGCTCGTCCAGGGCCAGGCGATTGGCACCCTCGGACAAATGATCCTGGACATCCTGGTAGCTCTGGGTGAGTTTTTTCACCAGAGAAGCGGTGCTGTTGAAGTGGGTGACCACTTCATTCTGATAACTGTCGAAACGTTCCTGAATGTCGTCCAGCTGACGTTGCGTGCTGTTGGGCACCGCATTGGGCAGCAGTCGGGCAAGCAGGAATCCAATGGCGACACCGGCAACCAGGGCAAGAGTCGGCAACAACCAAACTAAGAGCGAGTGTTCCACGAGTCCTTCCTCTATAAACGGCTTTGCTTTACGTTAACGGCTCGGACCTGCGCTGTATACCGCGAAGAACATCGCAATCATGCCAGGCACAGACTTTAGCTAGACGAGTCGACCCAATTCGGGGTCACGGAGTTCTTTCCCTTGCTTATGCGCGAAACCCCTGTCGTCATCGATGGCCCCGTGGGCCAACTGGAAGCCTTGTACCTGGACAGCGAGGCCCCCCGTGGCCTGGCACTGATCTGCCACCCGAACCCGGTGCAAGGCGGGACCATGCTCAACAAAGTGGTCTCGACCCTGCAACGCACTGCCCGTGATGCCGGGCTGGTTACGTTGCGTTTCAATTATCGTGGCGTGGGGGCCAGCGCAGGTACTCATGACATGGGCACCGGCGAAGTGGATGATGCCCAGGCTGTCGCCCAATGGTTGCGTGAAAAATACCCGCAATTGCCCCTGACCCTGTTCGGTTTTTCCTTCGGCGGCTTTGTCGCCGCCAGCCTCGGTGGGCGCCTGGAAGCCCAGGGGCAACCGGTCAAGCACCTGTTCATGGTGGCCCCGGCGGTGATGCGCCTGGACGAGCAATCGCCCTTGTCGACCGGTGGCGAGTTGACCGTGATCCAGCCGGAAACCGACGAAGTGGTCGATCCGCAGCTGGTTTACGAATGGTCCGACACGCTCCAACGCCCCCATGAGCTGCTGAAAGTGGCAGAATGCGGACACTTTTTTCATGGCAAGCTGACCGATCTCAAGGATCTGATCCTGCCGCGCCTCTCGAATTGATAGCAGTCTGACAAGCGATAACCCATGACGACGCGTACCCGTATCCTGACCGGCATCACCACCACCGGCACCCCGCACCTTGGCAACTATGCCGGCGCCATCCGTCCGGCGATTCTCGCCAGCCGCGACAGCAACGCCGATTCGTTCTACTTCCTGGCCGACTACCACGCCCTGATCAAGTGCGATGACCCGCTGCGTATCCAGCGTTCGCGCCTGGAGATCGCCGCCACTTGGCTGGCTGGCGGCCTGGATGTCGACCGCGTGACGTTCTATCGCCAGTCCGACATTCCCGAGATCCCGGAACTGACCTGGCTGCTGACCTGCGTTGCCGCCAAGGGCCTGCTCAACCGTGCCCACGCCTACAAGGCCTCGGTGGACAAGAATGTCGAGGCCGGCGAAGACCCGGACGCCGGTGTCACCATGGGCCTCTACAGCTATCCGATCCTCATGGCCGCCGACATCCTGATGTTCAACGCCCACAAGGTTCCGGTCGGTCGCGACCAGATCCAGCACGTGGAAATGGCCCGTGACATCGGCCAGCGCTTCAATCACCTGTTCGGCCAGGGCAAGGAGTTCTTCACCATGCCCGAGGCGCTGATCGAAGAAAGCGTGGCCACGCTGCCAGGCCTCGATGGCCGCAAGATGTCCAAGAGCTACGACAACACCATCCCATTGTTCAGCAGCGCCAAGGACATGAAGGACGCGATCTCGCGGATCGTCACCGACTCCCGTGCCCCGGGCGAAGCCAAGGATCCGGACAATTCGCACCTGTTCACCCTGTTCCAGGCCTTCGCCACTGCCGAACAGGCCGCCGAGTTCCGCAGCGAACTGCTGCAAGGCCTGGGTTGGGGCGAAGCCAAGAACCGCCTGTTCCAGTTGCTCGACAACGAGCTGGGTGAAGCACGCGAGCGCTATCACCAGTTCATCGAACGTCCGTCGGACCTTGAAGACATCCTGCAACTGGGCGCGAGCAAGGCCCGGGCCGTGGCAACACCGTTCCTCAACGAGCTGCGCGAGGCCGTTGGCCTGCGTTCGTTCGTCAGCCAGGTCCAGGTGGCAACCCAGGTCAAAAAGAAAGCGGCCAAGGCGGCTCGTTTCGTCAGCTTCCGCGAGGATGACGGCAGTTTCCGTTTCCGCCTGCTTTCTGCCGATGGCGAGCAACTGTTGCTGTCGAACAATTTTGCCGACGGCAAGACCGCAGGGCAGGTGACCAAGCAATTGCAGTCCGGCCAACCCTTGGATGTACGCAGCGACGACCTGGGTTTCAGCGTCTGGCTCGACGGTGAGTGCGTGGCGAACAGCCCGGCCTTCGCCGACAGCGTCGCCCGGGATGCGGCCATCGATGCGCTGCGCGTTGCCCTGACGCCTGCCCAGGACTGATCGCGGCGCGTTACCCGACCATCGGCCCGAATAAGGGCCGATTGCCATTCCTCTGGGCCATCGCTACAGTGACGGCCCGTTTTTGTTGCCTTGCTAACGAATATGACGCCCCTAGAACGATATCAAGCTGATCTGAAACGCCCGGAGTTCTTCCACGACGCAGCCCAGGAAACGGCGGTGCGGCATTTGCAGCGCCTGTACGACGACCTGGTCGCGGCCTCGAACAACAAGCCGGGCCTGTTGGGCAAACTGTTCGGCAAAAAAGACCAGGCACCGGTCAAGGGCCTGTATTTCTGGGGTGGCGTTGGCCGTGGCAAGACCTACCTGGTGGACACCTTCTTCGAAGCGCTGCCGTTCAAGGAAAAGACACGCACGCACTTCCACCGCTTCATGAAGCGCGTGCACGAGGAAATGAAGACCCTGGGGGGCGAGAAGAACCCGCTGACCATCATCGCCAAGCGTTTTTCCGACGAGACCCGGGTGATCTGCTTCGATGAGTTCTTCGTTTCCGACATCACCGACGCCATGATCCTGGGCACCTTGATGGAAGAGCTGTTCAAGAATGGCGTGACCCTGGTCGCCACCTCGAACATCGTGCCGGACGGCCTGTACAAGGACGGCCTGCAGCGGGCGCGGTTCCTGCCGGCCATCGCGCTGATCAAGGAACACACCGAAATCGTCAACGTCGACAGCGGCGTCGACTACCGCCTGCGTCACCTCGAGCAAGCGGAGTTGTTCCACTTTCCGTTGGATGCCGCCGCCGAAGAAAGCCTGCGCAAGAGCTTCCGCGCCCTTACGCCGGAATGCACCCAGGCGGTGGAAAACGATGTGCTGATCATCGAAAACCGCGAGATCCGCGCCATCCGCACCTGTGACGACGTGGCCTGGTTCGACTTCCGCGAACTGTGCGACGGCCCGCGCAGCCAGAACGACTACATCGAACTGGGCAAGATCTTCCACGCCGTGTTGCTCAGCGGCGTCGAGCAGATGAGCGTCACCACCGACGACATCGCCCGTCGCTTCATCAACATGGTCGACGAGTTCTACGACCGTAACGTGAAGCTGATCATTTCGGCCGAAGTCGAACTCAAGGACCTTTACACCGGCGGTCGCCTGACCTTCGAATTCCAGCGGACCTTGAGTCGTTTGCTGGAGATGCAATCCCACGAATTCCTGTCGCGGGCGCATAAGCCGTAGGGCGATTCGCAAAGCAAAAAAAGGCCTGCGATTGCAGGCTTTTTTGCGTGCGAAATTTAGCAGTTCACTACATGACCCTGTGGGAGCGGGCTTGCTCGCGAAGGGGGCGGCATGTTCAGCATAAATGCAAGCTGACCCACCGCTTTCGCGAGCAAGCCCGCTCCCACATGGGATTGCATTCAGCTCTGGTTCACGCCGCCTGCTGAAACTGCTGCCGATACTGGTTCGGCGACAGGTCGGTATGTTGCCGGAACAGTCGTGCGAAAAAGCTCGCGTCGTCGTAGCCGACTTCGTAGCTGATGGTCTTGATGCTCTTGCGGCTGCCGGAGAGCAGGCCCTTGGCGGTTTCGATCCGCAGTCGTTGCAGGTAATGCAGCGGCTTGTCGCCCGTGGCAGTCTGGAAGCGGCGCATGAAATTGCGGATGCTCATGCCATGCTCCCGGGCAACATCCTCGAAGCGGAATTTATCGGCGAAGTGCTCTTCGAGCCATTGCTGGATCTGCAGGATGATCACGTCCTGGTGCAGTTTCTGCCCGCCAAAGCCGATCCGTCCCGGCGAATAGCTGCGTTGCACTTCATACAGGATGTCCCGCGCCACGGCCTGGGCCACGTTGGCGCCGCAGAAGCGTTCAATGAGGTAAATATAGAGGTCGCAGGCTGAGGTCGCGCCGCCGGCGCAAAACAGGTTGTCGGCGTCGGTCAGGTGCTTGTCCTGGTTCAGGTGCACCTGGGGGAAGCGCTCCTTGAAGGCATTGAAGAAGCGCCAGTAGGTGGTCGCTTCCTTGCCGTCGAGCAGACCGGCCTCGGCCAGCCAGAACACCCCGGTGGCTTCGCCGCAGAGGACCGCGCCGCGAGCGTGTTGTTCGCGTAGCCAGGGCAGTATCTGGGGGTAGCGTTGGCAGAGGCTGGCGAAATCATCCCAGAAGGCCGGCAGGATGATGATGTCGGTGTTTTCCAAGCCACCGTCCACCGGCATGATCACATCGCTGAAGCTGTTCACCGGTTTGCCATCGGGGCTGACCAGCCGGGTTTCAAACGCCGGCGTCAGACCGTGGCCCAGTTGTTTGCCATAGCGCAGGCTGGCCAGGTGGAAAAAATCCTTGGCTTGCATGAGGGTGAAGGCGAAGACTCGGTCGATTGCCAGGATGCTGACGCGCCTCAAGGGCGTGGAGACGTGCATAGACATAATTCATCTTTTATTTTTATAGGGGAAAGTGGTCACTAGACGGCTGGATCGTCTTATTTTTTGTCGGATGTGTCCAGTGTCCTGTCGTACACCGCAGGCTTAGGCTCTATCGGATAACCACGTCCAACAATAACCATAGGTGAGCCATGATCCCAAGAACACTGTTCAGTCCCGAGCACGAATTGTTTCGTGACAGCGTACGAACCTTCCTCGAAAAAGAAGCCGTGCCGTACCACAGCCAGTGGGAAAAACAGGGGCATGTCGATCGCCAGCTCTGGAACAAGGCGGGGGAGGCGGGCATGTTGTGCTCGCACCTTCCAGAAACCTATGGTGGATTGGACGCGGACTTCCTCTACAGCACGGTGGTGATCGAGGAGATCGGTCGCCTGGGGCTGACGGGGATCGGTTTCTCGCTGCATTCCGACATCGTCGCGCCGTACATCCTGCATTACGGCAGTGAGGCGCTGAAACACAAGTACCTGCCGAAACTGGTGTCCGGAGAAATGGTCACGGCCATCGCCATGACCGAGCCGGGCGCCGGTTCCGACCTGCAAGGGGTGAAGACCACGGCGGTGCTGGACGGTGACGAATACGTCATCAACGGCTCCAAGACCTTCATCACCAATGGTTTCCTGGCGGACCTGGTGATTGTGGTCGCCAAGACCGATCCCAAGGCTGGCGCCAAGGGCACCAGCCTGTTTCTGGTGGAGGCGGGCACGCCGGGCTTCGAAAAGGGCAAGCGCCTGGAAAAAGTCGGAATGAAGGCCCAGGACACGTCGGAACTGTTCTTCCAGGATGTCCGCGTGCCGAAGGACAACCTGCTCGGGCAGGCCGGAATGGGCTTTGCCTACCTGATGCAAGAGCTCCCCCAGGAGCGCCTGACCGTCGCCATCGGCGGCCTGGCTTCGGCCGAAGCGGCGCTGCAATGGACCCTGGACTACACCCGCGAGCGCAAGGCGTTCGGCAAAACCATCGCCGACTTCCAGAACACCCGTTTCAAGCTCGCGGAAATG
>NZ_FOVS01000038.1:0-56791 GCF_900115235.1 Pseudomonas sp. NFACC24-1 | reverse complement strand
GCCGCGTCCTGCGACTTTTGAAGGGTAGTCGTGGGGGGGAACTTGGGCGCAGCAATCGAGGGGAGAAAATTTGGCAGGATGTTTCGACGGCCAGTGACTGCCGAGTCGCCAAGCGCGATTCAGCGGATGCCACCCTTCACCCGCCCAGGCGAAATGCCCGGGACCGGCCTAGACTGCGATTTGTCCAGTCGGCACTTGGCGGTATCAACGGCACAGGGAGGAAGTGGCCATGAACGATCTGCTGGCTCTGTTAACCGACAAGCGCTTCATGCCCCATGGGCACTGCTACATGTGGCGGCCGGATCTGCTGTGGACCAACGTCATTGCCGATGGTTTGATCACCCTGTCCTACGTCACCATTCCTTTCACGCTCCTGTACTTTATCCACAAGCGCAAGGACGTGCCGTTCGACTGGATGCTGGCGGCCTTTGGCGTATTTATCCTGGCCTGCGGGACCAGCCACGTGATGGAAATCCTGACCATTTGGCAGCCTTATTACTGGTTGTCGGCGCTGGTCAAGGTGATCACCGCGATAGCTTCGATGATTACCGCCATCCTGCTGGTCCGGCTGGTGCCGGTGGCCCTGAAGATCCCCAGCCCGCGGCAATTGGCCAAGGTCAACGAAGAGTTGCGCGAGGCGCAGGCCGAACTGGTGACCACCGCGCGCCGGGCCGGCATGGCGGAGATCGCCACCAATGTGCTGCATAACGTGGGCAATGTGCTCAATAGCGTCAACGTGTCCGCCCAGGTTCTCTACGAGAAGGTGCACACCTCCAAGGGCCCCGGGGTGGCCAAGGTCGTCCAGTTGATGAAGGAGCATCCCGACGATCTCGGCGACTTCATCAGCAGCGATCCGAAAGGGCGCACACTACCGGACTATCTCGACAAGCTGGCCGACGCGCTGGCCGTCGAGCAGCAGGGCATGATCGCCGAGTTGGCGCAGTTGACCCGCCGCATCGACCACATCAAGGAAATCGTCGCCACCCAGCAATCCTATGCCGGCAATGCCAGCGTCCTGGAGCCGGGTTCGTTGCGAGAGCTGGTCGAGGATGTCGTGCGCATTTGCGATGTGTCCCTGGCCCGCCACCACATCACGCTGATCAAGGAGTTCAGCGATATACCGCAAATGCCACTGGACAAGCACCGGGTGCTGCAGATTCTGGTCAATCTGATCAACAACGCCAAGCAGGCGCTGGACGCCGGTGTGAACCGGCCGCCGCAGATCATCCTGCGCCTGAAGGTCGTTGACGATGGGCGCGTGCGGGTCGAGGTCCAGGACAATGGCGAGGGGATTGCGCAGGACAATCTCGCGCGGGTGTTCGAGCACGGCTTCACCACGCGTGTCGACGGTCACGGCTTTGGTTTGCACAGCTGCATTCTGGCGGCGCACGAGATGGGCGGCGATCTGACGGCGCAGAGCGCGGGGCCGGGCAAGGGCGCGCTCTTTATCCTGGAGCTGCCGCTGGCGCTTGTCCAAGGCGCACCGCAGCGGGCCGTGAGCGGTTGAGTCGCCAGTGGGTAGCTTATTCCTGGGCCGGAGCCAGTCGCGCTTCCAGCTCCGCGACCTTGGCCTCCAGGCTTTCGAGCCGCGCTCGGGTCCGGGCCAGCACGACCATCTGGCTGTCGAATTCTTCCCGGCTGACCAGGTCCAGCTTGCTGAAGCCGCTTTGCAGCAGGGCCTTGAACTGGCTTTCGATTTCGCTTTTGGGTAGCGGCGTGTCGCCACTCAAGATACGGGAGGCGTGGCCGCTCAGGGCGTCGAGGAGGTCTTTGGGCGCAAGCATGTGCAGGTGTCCTGGAAACAATGGCGGGCAGTGTACCACGCAGTGTCTATAGTCAATTCGCAAGCCAGGGATGCACGCTTTTCGCGCATGGGGCCGGGCGCCGCTGCACTGTTGTTGTGCGTATCGCTGCGGTTAGTGGTGCGGTGCACGTCGAACCGGTGGCCAAGGGGCTGAAATCAGAGGGTTTGGGCACAGATGGCAAGGTTTCTGCTTAGAGGCTGATGACCCATGCACTGATGCAGTCGCTGTGACGAATGCAGTGCAGCAGGCGGAACGGGGAGTTTCGTCAGGATCGGTTAACTGGCACCTGTCGGGCAACTTGGGCCGACGACGCGTTACAAAGCCAGGCACTGCGCTTAGACTTGAGTCGGGTTTGTTTTCCTGGGGCAAGTCCACCAATTCGGGAGAAAGTTTCATGAAGCTAGTCACTGCCATCATCAAGCCGTTCAAGTTGGACGACGTGCGCGAGTCGTTGTCCGAGATCGGCGTGCAGGGCATTACCGTTACTGAGGTCAAAGGCTTCGGTCGGCAGAAGGGTCACACCGAGCTGTATCGCGGCGCGGAATATGTGGTCGATTTCCTGCCCAAGGTGAAGATCGATGTCGCCATTGACGACAAGGATCTGGACCGGGTGATCGAGGCAATCACCAAGGCCGCCAACACCGGCAAGATCGGTGACGGGAAGATCTTTGTGGTCAATCTGGAACAGGCTATCCGCATCCGTACCGGCGAAACCGATACCGACGCTATCTAAGCCGCCAAACCCAACGCCCCAGGAGAAAACAATATGACTCTGCGTAAATTCGCAGGGCTAGGAGCCCTGTTGTCCTTCGCAATGCCTGGCCTGGCCATGGCAGAGGAAGCGGCAGCCCCTGTCCTGAACTCCGGCGACACCGCCTGGATGCTCACGGCCACGATTCTTGTACTGTTCATGACCATCCCCGGATTGGCGCTGTTCTACGGCGGCATGGTCCGTTCGAAGAACATTCTTTCCGTGATGATGCAGTGCTTTGCCATTACCGGTCTGATCAGCATCCTGTGGGTCATCTATGGCTACAGCATCGCGTTCGACACCACCGGCATGGAGCAGGGCGTCGTCAACTTCAACTCCTTCATTGGCGGGTTCGGCAAAGCGTTCCTGGCGGGTGTCACGCCAGCCAGCCTGACCGGCCCGGCGGCGCTGTTCCCTGAAGCGGTGTTCATCACCTTCCAGATGACGTTCGCCATCATTACCCCGGCCCTGATCGTCGGTGCATTTGCCGAGCGGATGAAGTTCTCGGCCATGCTGATCTTCATGGGCGTGTGGTTCACCCTGGTGTATGCACCGATTGCGCACATGGTCTGGTCCGGCAACGGCGGCCTGATGTGGGACTGGGGCGTGCTGGACTTCGCTGGCGGCACCGTGGTGCACATCAACGCCGGTATCGCCGGTCTGGTGGCGTGCCTGGTATTGGGTAAGCGCAAAGGCTTCCCGACTACGCCAATGGCACCGCATAACCTGGGTTACACCCTGATGGGCGCGGCCATGCTGTGGGTCGGCTGGTTCGGCTTCAACGCCGGTTCCGCTGTCGCCGCCAACGGCACTGCCGGCATGGCGATGCTGGTGACCCAGATCGCTACCGCTGCGGCGGCGCTGGGCTGGATGTTTGCCGAGTGGATCACCCACGGCAAGCCAAGCGCGCTGGGCATTGCCTCGGGCGTGGTGGCCGGCCTGGTTGCAATCACCCCGGCTGCCGGCACCGTGGGCCCGATGGGCGCCCTGGTCATCGGCCTGGCGGCGGGCGTGGTGTGCTTCTTCTGCGCCACTACCCTCAAGCGCAAGCTCGGTTATGACGACTCCCTGGATGCCTTCGGCGTGCATGGCATCGGCGGTATTCTCGGCGCGATCCTGACCGGTGTATTCGCTGCACCGGCCTTGGGTGGCTTCGGCACCGTGACCGATATCGGCGCGCAAGTGTGGATTCAATTCAAGGGTGTGGGTTTCACGGTGGTCTACACCGCGATCGTCACCTTTATCATCCTCAAGGTCCTGGACGCCGTCATGGGTCTGCGTGTCACCGAGGAAGAAGAAGCTGTGGGCCTGGATCTGGCCCAGCACAACGAGCGTGGCTACAACCTGTAAGCACACGCCATAAAAAATGCCCGGTTCGCCGGGCATTTTTTTGTCTGGAATTTGTCATTGCTCACAAGGTGCGACGGTTTTTCCGATGCCTTTTGTTGTGGATGCGACATGGGTTTTTATACCGCCAAAGGCTTACATCGAAGCAAGAATATTAGGGCCTTTGTTTTTTCCCAGAGCGCGCTAGAATGCGCGCCGAACGTGCGGAGATCTGTATGTGGCAACAGACGCTGATAACCCTGCGGGCAAGGCCCCGGGGCTTTCATCTGGTGACGGACGAGTTGCTCGCCGGCCTGCCTGAACTCCAGGCGTGTCGTGTCGGTCTGTTGCATCTGTGGCTGCAGCATACCTCGGCCTCGTTGACCATCAACGAGAACGCCGATCCGGCGGTACGTCGGGACTTCGAACGTTTTTTCAATCGGCTGATCCCACAAGGAACCGCCGGCTATGAGCACAACGACGAAGGCCTGGACGACCTCCCGGCGCACTTCAAGGCCAGTGTGCTCGGTTGCCAGCTCAGCCTGCCGGTCACGGCGGGACGGCTGGCATTGGGAACCTGGCAAGGTGTTTATCTGGGCGAGCACCGTGATCACGGCGGTGCTCGTAAAGTCCTTGCCACCTTGTACGGTGAAGGGGCATAACCGCTGATTGCCAGCGGATGTTGAATTTTTTCCGGCAGCCTTCGAACAGATGGCGAAGCTGGGCTATAACTAATCTGCTTTTCGCAAGTCATGAGGTAGAACATGAGCGACGATGATCTGGAAAACGACGACCTCGAAGTAGGCGACGAAGACGAGACCGAAGAAGGCCTTGAAGTGGCGGCTGAAGACGTTGCCGAAGACGATGGCGCCGACGTTCCGGCACCTACCGCCAAGGGCAAGGCCAAGGCCGCGGTGTCGGTCGACGAGTTGCCGAGCGTAGAGGCCAAGAACAAGGAGCGTGATGCGCTCGCCAAGGCCATGGAGGAATTCCTGGCCAGAGGCGGTAAGGTGCAGGAAGTGGAAGCCAACGTGGTCGCTGATCCGCCCAAGAAGCCTGACAACAAGTACGGCAGCCGCCCTATCTGAGTATCGGCTTCTTGCTTGCTGAAAAAGCCCGCCGTCGCTGCGGGCTTTTTCATGGGCGCGATTCCCAGGCCAAGCACATTCCTTCCTGTGGGAGCGGGCTTGCTCGCGAAAGCGGTTTAACGCTCAACAGGTGAATGCCTGGTACACCGTCTTCGCGAGCAAGCCCGCTCCCACAGAATTTGTGCCTGGCATAGCGCCGCGGTACACCGCTCCCAGGATTTAGCGCTGGCTATGCCACCCAGCCAGTAACCCCGGCAGTTCGGTCAGGCTGCGAATTCCCGCATCCGGTACATGGTCGGCATCCCAGGCCTTGCCTGCCGGGTTGAACCACACCGCGCGCAGGCCGGCCTGTTGGGCGCCGGCGATGTCGTCGCCCGGGTGATCGCCAACGTGCACAGCGGTCTGTGCCGTGGCGCCGCCGCGCTGCAGGGCTTCGTGGAACAACCGGGCGTCAGGCTTGGCGATGCCGATGTCTTCGGCGCACAAGGCGAACTTGAAGTAGTCCGCCAGCCCCAGGCGTCGCACGTCGGCGTTGCCGTTGGTCACCACGCCGAGGGAGAAATGATTGGCCAGGATTTCCAGGGTGGGCTGCACCTCGGGAAAAATCTCCAACTGATGACGGGCGTGCAGGAACGTCTCGAAGGCCTGGTCCGCCAGTTCAGAGGCGTGCCACTGGTCGTAGCCGGCTTCCTGCAAGGCACGGAACAGCACCCGCCGACGCAGCGCACTGATGCGATGCTTGAGGTTGGGTTCTTCGCGCAACACTTGCTCACGAATGGAAAAAAGATGCTCCACCGGCAGCCCGCCCAGGTTCGGTGCGTTGTCGGTCAGCCATTGGCGGAGTATGGCTTCGGCGCTGGCGATCACCGGGGCGGTGTCCCACAGGGTGTCGTCCAAGTCGAAAGTGATGAGTTCGATGGTCATGATTCTTCGCCTTTGATGCGTTTGGCCCTGGGGTGGGCACTGTCATAGACCGTCGCCAGGTGCTGGAAGTCCAGGTGGGTGTAGATCTGGGTCGTCTTGATGTCCGAGTGGCCCAGCAGCTCTTGAACGGCGCGCAGGTCCTGGGAGGACTCCAGCAAATGGCTGGCGAAGGAGTGCCTGAGCATGTGCGGGTGCAGGTTCTGCCCCAACTCGCGCTCGCCAGCGGCCTTGACCCGCAACTGAATCGCCCGCGGGCCGAGGCGTCGACCGCGTTGGCTGACGAATACCGCGTCGTCGGCGGGGTTGGCCAGGGCCCGCAAGGGTAGCCACAGTTCCAGGGCTTCACGGGCCTTGCGGCCGACGGGCAGCAGGCGGGTCTTGCTGCCCTTGCCAAGCACCTGGACCATGCCGTCGGCCAGGTCCAGTTGATCCAGATTAAGCCCCGTCAGCTCTGAAAGCCGCAGGCCGGAAGAATAGAACAGCTCGAGAATCGCCTGGTCGCGGCGGGCCAGGAAGTCGTCTTCGACGGCGCCTTCAAGCAATTGCAGGGCGCGGTCGGTATCGAGGGTCTTCGGCAGCCGGCGTTCGCCCTTGGGCGGTGCCAGGCCGGTGGCCGGATCGTGATCGCACAGGCCTTCGCGATTGAGGTAGTGATACAGGCCACGCACCGCCGACAACAGTCGCGCCAGGCTGCGGGAGGACTGTCCCTGTTGATGCAGGCGGGCGATCAGGCTGCGCAAGCGCTGGATGTCCAGGGCCGACCAACTGCCGATGTTCTGCTTCTGGCACCAGCCCAGTACTTTTTCCAGGTCGCGGCGATAGGCCAACAACGTATGGGGCGACACCTGGCGCTCACTGCGCAGGTGTTCGCAGTAGGCGTCCAGTTGCCGCTCCATCATCAGCGTACCGAGCGCAGCGAGCCGGCGACTCTTGGCAGCACCCGGCCGGTGACTTCGGCGATGTAGCTCAAGAACAGCGTGCCCACCGAACTCTTGTAGTGCTGCGGATCGCGGCTGGCGATGGCCAGCACGCCGTGCACACCCTGGTGGGCGATGGCGACGACGGCGGTAGAGCCGATCTGCTTGCGCTGTTCTTCGCCGAACAGAAAGTCCAACTCATGTTCGCGCAGGCTGCCGCTGACGCTTTTGTTTTCCGTGAGCAGCCCGCCGATGGCCGTCTGCGCTTCGGCGTGGGTCACCCAGCGGCCCACCGGCATGGCGTTGTCGCCAAACAGAATCAGGCTGACAAAGGGCACCTGGAAATCCTGGCGCAGGCTGTCTTCGACGCTCATGACCAGATCTTCGAGGGTGCTGGCGTCCATCAGGGCCAGGATCAGCCGACGGGTCTTGTCGAAGAGCCGGTCGTTGTCCCGGGCCACGTCCATCAGGTGCGAAAGACGATGGCGCATTTCGATGTTGCGCTCGCGCAGGATTTTCATCTGGTGCTCCACCAGCGACACGGTGTCGCCGCGCCGGTGGGGGATGCGCATCGTCGCAAGCAGTTCTTCATGCTCGACGAAGAAGTCCGGATGAGCCTCCAGGTAGGCGGCCACGGCCGCGACGTCTGGAAGGCTGGGGGATTCGTCGGGCTGTGGGGCTGGAACCTGCGGCTGATCGGTCATGGGTTTGGCTCACTCAAAGACGAACTTGTCCTTCGTATACGCGCACTGCCGGGCCGGTCATCATCACCGGTTGGCCAGGGCCTGCCCATTCGATGGACAGGCGCCCGCCGGGCAGGTCGATCAACAATGGCGAATCCATCCACCCCTGGCTGATCGCAGCGACGGCAGCGGCACAGGCGCCGGTACCGCAGGCCTGGGTTTCCCCGGCACCGCGCTCCCAGACGCGCAATTGTGCGCGGTGACGGTCGATGACTTGCAGGAAACCGACATTCACCCGCGCGGGGAAGCGCGGATGGTGTTCGATTTTCGGCCCCAGCTCATGCACCGGGGCGCTGTTGATATCGGCCACTCGCAGCACGGCATGGGGGTTGCCCATGGAGACTGCCGCCAGTTCCACCGTGTTGCCATCGACTTCCAATGGATAGCTCAGGGCCTGGGCCGGCGCTTCGAATGGAATGTCCGCCGGTACCAGGCGCGGAGCACCCATGTTGACGCCGATCTGGCCGTCGCTGCGCACATCCAGTTCGATGATGCCGCTCTTGGTCTCGACGCGGATCTGCCGCTTGGCGGTCAGGCGCTTGTCCAGCACGAAGCGGGCGAAGCAGCGCGCGCCGTTGCCGCATTGCTCCACTTCCGAACCGTCGGCGTTGAAGATCCGATAACGGAAATCCACGTCCGGGTTGTTGGGCGCCTCGACGATCAGCAACTGGTCGAAACCGATACCGGTGTGCCGGTCTCCCCATTGCTTGGCATGCTTGGGCAGGATATGCGCGTGCTGGCTGACCAGGTCGAGGACCATGAAGTCATTGCCCAGGCCGTGCATCTTGGTAAAACGCAGCAGCATGGTTTTACTCCGGCAGCAGGCTTTCGCCGGCAAACAACTCGGCTACCGTCTCGCGGCGACGCACTTCGAATGCCTGATCACCGTCCACCAGCACCTCGGCGCAACGGCCGCGGGTGTTGTAGTTGGAACTCATGACAAACCCGTAGGCACCGGCCGAATGCACGGCCAGCAAGTCGCCTTCTTCCAGCGCCAGCTCCCGGCCCTTGGCCAGGAAGTCACCGGTTTCGCAGATCGGCCCGACGATGTCGTAGGGGCGGGCCGCGGTGTCGCGAGGGCGCACGGCGGTGACGTCCATCCACGCCTGGTACAGCGCCGGGCGGATCAGGTCGTTCATCGCCGCATCGACGATGGCGAAATCCTTGTGCTCGGTGTGCTTGAGGTATTCGACCTGGGTCAGCAGCACGCCGGCATTGGCCACGATATAGCGGCCGGGCTCGAACATCAGCGCCAGGTCACGGCCTTCGAGGCGCTCGCGCACCGTCTTGATGTAGTCGGCCACCAGGGGCGGCTCTTCATCGCGATAACGCACGCCGACACCGCCACCCAGGTCGATGTGGCGCAGGTAGATGCCGCAGTCGCCGAGGCGGTCGACCAGTGCCAGCAGGCGGTCGAGGGCATCGATGAACGGTTCGAGGGTGGTCAGTTGCGAGCCGATGTGGCAATCGACACCCAGCACTTCCAGGTTTGGCAGTTGGGCGGCGCGTACGTACACGTCCTCGGCGTCGGCAATGGCGATGCCGAACTTGTTTTCCTTGAGGCCGGTGGAAATGTACGGGTGGGTGCCCGCGTCGACGTCCGGGTTCACGCGCAGGGAGACCGGTGCGCGCACGCCCAGCTCGGCGGCGACGACCTGCAGGCGCTCCAGCTCATCGGTGGATTCGATGTTGAAGCAGTGCACGCCGACTTCCAGGGCGCGGCGCATGTCTTCGCGGGTCTTGCCGACGCCGGAGAACACAATCTTGTCGGCGCTGCCGCCCGCGGCCAGTACGCGTTCGAGCTCGCCACCGGAGACGATGTCGAAACCCGCTCCCAGGCGCGCCAGGACATTGAGCACACCCAGGTTGGAGTTGGCCTTGACGGCGAAACACACCAGGTGCGGCATGCCGTCGAGAGCATCGGCGAACGTCCGATACTGGGCTTCGATGTGGGCACGGGAATAGACATAGGTCGGCGTGCCGAAACGTTCGGCGATCGCGGACAGGGCAACTCCTTCCGCGAACAGCTCCCCGCCACGGTAGTTAAAAGCGTCCATGGCGTTCCCTTAGTAAGTGGTGTGGGTGTCGTGCGAGTGTGTCTTGGATTGCGACGACTTGGCCTGTTCTTCAGGAGACTTGCTGTCATCAGGCAGGTACAGCGGACCTTTTTGACCACAGGCTGTCACGAGGCAGGCAACCGCGACGAGCGCAGCAAGGGAAGAGATCAGGCGCTTCATGGCGAAATCCTTGAAAATGCATTAATTGCGCCGGAGTATACCGGCCACCCGTCAGCTTGCCTATGCAACGGGGCGCCCGTCCGGCGGCACTGTTGTCGTTGATCGGTATATCCTTTGCAATCGTCGGGCGGCGTCCGTATCTTGCGGCGCTTGAGCATGAGCAGACATTTTCGAGGTTGCCGCAAATGAGTTTGAGTGAAGCCCGTTTCCACGATCTGGTCGATGCGACCCAGCAAACGCTGGAAGATGTGTTCGATGACAGTGGCCTGGACATCGACCTGGAAATCTCCGCCGGTGTACTCACCGTCAAGTTCGAAAACGGCAGCCAGCTGATCTTCAGTCGCCAGGAGCCGTTGCGGCAGCTGTGGCTGGCGGCGGTCTCCGGCGGCTTTCATTTCGACTACGACGAGGAAAGCGAGCGCTGGATGTGCGACAAGAGCGAAGAGCAACTGGGCGAGATGCTCGAGCGCATCGTCAAGCAGCAGGCGGGCGTGGAACTCGAGTTCGAAGGCCTGTGACGGCGTGAGCCAGATCGCCCCGCCACGGCCCCCCAAGCCGCTCTACAGCAACGTCAGCCCCGCCGTGCCGTCGCCGTGCACCAGCGTGTGCAAGCTGGATGAAAAGAAGGTCTGCCTCGGCTGTTTCCGCCATGTGGAAGATATCCGCGAATGGCGCTCGGCCGATGATGAGCGCCGGCGGGTCATCTGTGCAGAGGCGGCTAAGCGCAAATCCCTGAGGTGATTTGTGGTGAGGGGATTTATCCCCGATGGGCTGCGAAGCAGCCCCCAATAGAAGCTGTGCACGATCAGCCTGATGCACCAAGGTGAGGGTTTAGGGCCGCTTCGCAGCCCAGCGGGGATAAATCCCCTCGCCACAGTCATTCTGCCTCCCATGACGATGAGTAGACCCCGCCCGTCTTGTTTATTTATTGAGCTGTGATAGTGTCCGGTTACGCCTCAATCCATCGAGGCCCGTGAAAACCCCGCCTTTTTGTGGCGGGGTTTTGCTTTTTTTGTGCAGAAGAAAGGAGTCTGCCTGGATCATGACCGCACCTTCCATCACCCTTACCCGCCTGGACGTACAGCGTCTGGAACGCCTGATCGACAGTCTTGATGAAACGCTGCCAGGCGTGATTGCGTTGCAAACCGAACTGGATCGCGCCGAGAACGTGGTGGGCCACGAAGAAGTGCCTGCCGATGTCGTGACCATGAACTCGCGTGTGCACTGCCGCGAAGAAAGCAGCGGCAAGGACTATCACCTGACGTTGGTATATCCACAGGACGCCAATGCCGACGAAGGCCGGATCTCTATCCTGGCGCCGGTGGGCAGTGCCTTGCTGGGCCTGAAGGTCGGCCAGCACATCGACTGGCCGGCCCCCGGCGGCAAGACGTTGAAGCTGACCTTGCTGGACGTCGAATACCAGCCCGAAGCGGGCGGCGATTTCCACCTCTGAGTGCCCGGGTGCTTCAGACCAGGGCCAGCGCCTCGTTCAGGGCGCGTTCCAGGTCGGCCTTGTAGCGCAGGTACAAATTGCTTGAGCAGGTCCCGTCGCCCACCAGCCCCGAGAGGTCCAGGTCGGTGATGTAGCAACGATAGCGCTGGGCTTCGCGGCGCTGTTCGACGATCTCCCTGGCGACCACGCGGAACAGTTGGTCGCCATGTTCCAGTTCGGAAAACTCCTGCTGATCGCAGTACAGGGTGACGTGTACCTGCCCGTGCGCCGCCTTGCCGATGATCGCCTGCACGTCATAGAACGGCTTGTCGATCGGTGTCTGTGGGGCTTGCCGCGCTTCGATCCGGCGCGCCCGGCCACCTGAAGGCAGCAACTGGTAGTACAGGGTTTCCAGGGTCAGCGGCTGGGTGGCGTCCAGCGGCAGCAGGGCGTCGCGGCGGTACAGCACCGATTGCAGAAAGCGCTGCAGCGGCACCAGCAGGCTTTGTTCGTCGTGATAGGGCAGGTGTTGTTGCCACAGCGCGTTGAATTCATCGAGCACGTACAGATCGGCTTCGTCCTCGTTGGTCCGGTAGAACACCTGGATACACTCGGGCTGGCCCATGGGCAGGATCAGCGCCAGGTCGTGGTCTTCCAGGGCCATCGGGTCCAGGTGCAAGGGGCTGTAGGCCGTCAGTTCCTCGCCCAGGTAATCCATCAGCGCCGACAAACTGCCCAGGGCCACGTGATTGACATGACCGGGCACCAGTTCCAGCACGTGGTAATGCTGCTGGACCTGAAGCAGGTAGCGGTGATTGAGCCTGCTCAACAGCAGGGTCTGCGCCGTTTCGATCACTTCCTCGACCCGTCGCGCAATGAATTGGGCGCGGTTGTGGCAGAAGCAGCGCACCTGCAAGCGCGGTTGGTGCAGGGTGACGGGCAGGTCGTTGAGGTAGTCGCGCAGGCAGTCGAGCAGGGCGTGTTCGCCGTCGAAACGGTTGACCAGCACTTCATTCCAACTGTTGAGGGTAACCTGGTCGAGGGTCAGCACCAGGTTTTCCCGGACCCCGGCATAGCTCAGGGAGTCGGTACGCTCGGTGGTCATCAGGATATTCAGGTCGCGATGGTGCTTGAGCGGGTCGACGCCGACATTCACCAGGATCAGCACTTCGCTGGGCACGCTGGCGCGCAGCAACTGCGCTTCATCCACCGTGACCAGGGGCAGGGCGATGGACTGTTGCAGGCTGCCCAGCAGGTTGAACAGTTCGAACTCGCTCAGGTCACTGTCACCTGGGTGCAGCGCCAGGCGCGTGCTGCTGTCGATCACGCCGTTGCGATGGCACCAGGTCAACAGCTCCAGCAATTCGCGGCAACGTTTGATCGGCGCGAAGTTCTCCCACTCCAGGGCGTTGAGGCTACCGTTGTACAGGCCCCACTGGCTCTGTCCCGGTTCCTTCTTGTTGGGTGACTGGACCAACGTCAGGGTGTCTTCGGCCAAGTCCGGCGCGATACCGGGGTTGATGAACTCGACTTTGTCGGCCTTGCGCTCGAAGGCGGCATACAAGCGCCGGCCAAGCACGTTGAGATCGCGCTTGTTGATCAGGCTGACGGTTTTCTCGGTGCGGGCGAACTGGGTCAGGAAGCGGTAGCTGTGGGTGAGTTCGTTGACCAGTGCGCGCCGCTCGTGGCTGACCTGGCGGACTTTCCACTGGCTGCGGCTGTCCAGCAATGCCAGTTGACGCTGGTCCCAGCCCCATTCCCGGGCCAGTCGCTCAAGCAGTACCCGTTGCCAGCCACTGCTGCGCGCCTGGCCGGTGAGCTTGCGGTTGACCTTCAGGTACAGTGCGCGACGGATCAACTCCAGGCGTTCAGGTTCGCCACGGGCATTGAGGTATTCCTCGATGCGGCGGTAAACCAGCATGTACGGGTCCAGCTCTTCCAAGTCCAGGCGATTGGCGAACACGGCCTGTTTGAAGCGCAGGCTCAGGCAGCGCACGTTCGGGTGTTCGCTGGCGTAGACCTCGGTCAGCAGCAGCTTGAGCACGGACTTGTAGGGCGATTCGATACCCTTGAACAACTGCCAGAGCCCGGCGCCGACGAATTCCCCCGGCGGAATGTAGGCCAGGTGTCCCAGGTCCAGGGTTTCATCGGCCCGAATGAAACGCTTGGACATCAGCGTATGGGTGTACTGCTCGTAGTTCTCTTCCTCGTAGACCGGCACCAGCCACCAGATCGGTGTGCGCCCGGCCAGCCAGATCGCGGTGCGGTAGAACTCGTCCAGCAGCAGGTAATGCTGGGTGGTGCCGCAATCGTCGGAACTGAGCTGGTTGTCCCGCTCGCCCCGCACGAAACGCGCCGGGTCGATCAGGAAAAAGTGGGCTTCGGCACCCTGGGTCGCGGCCCAGATTTCCAATAGCTGGCATTTCTTGCGCAGCTCGGCCAGTTCATCGTCGTTCAGGTCGGGGCCGTGGCAGACCCACACGTCCATGTCGCTCTGGTCGGCCTGGGCCAGGGTGCCGAGGCTGCCCATCAGGAACAGACCCAGGATCGGCCGTGGCGGGTTGCTGCCATGGCGCGGCTTGTAGGAAAACGAACGGGTCAGCCGCTGGGCTTCGGCAAGGACGTTGGCGTCGGGCTCGTAGTTCGACAGCCCGGCGGGCGTGCTGCCGGAGACGTAGCCGGGCAGCAGCGGATGGTTGACGTGGAAAAACAGCGGCAGCAATGTCAGTACGCCTTGTTGGCGCGGCGACAGGCCTTCCAGGGCGCGATCCATCCGCACGCTGTTGAGCTTGAGAAAACGTGCGCGCAACTGGCTCAGGACCTTGCGGTCGATTCCCTCGTCCAGATCGGGGCGGATTTCATGGTTGCGGGTCATGTCAGCTCAAACCGGTTCGCGGCGTCGAACGTGGGAAATCACAGGTAGTGGCAGTTTAGCGCCCGGACTTGAGAATTCTTAAGCTGAAATGGAGGTTTGGCGTCAGATTTTTTTACAAGTGACGGCAGTGCGCCTGCGGAAATCTCGCTGAAGGAGATTTCCGTTGGCGGCAAGGGGCGTCAGGCGGCTTCTTGTACAACGTTAAGAATGGTCAACAGGCTTTGCACATGCTCGGCGGCATCTCGGCCCAGGCTGGTCAGGTAACCGCCATCGGACAAGGTGATCAGATCTTTTTCGTACAGGCGCTTGGCAGCAGCGATGGCAGAGGGGGCAGCGGTCTGATGAATTTTCAGGCCTTCCTGGGAACTGTCCAGGTTGAAGAGTGCAAGGATTTCCAGTTCGGCAACCAACTCAGGGGTAAGCGACATAAGGACTCCAGACTTTCTAGGAATTTGGACGACAGCGTCACTAAGGTGAGCGTAGTCGGCCGAGCTGTCCAGTGTCAGAGTAGTGGTTTTTTCGTTTTAGGGGACGGAGCACCGCTGTACTACCAGGCGGAGCCCCCTGTGGCGAGGGGATTTATCCCCGCTGGGTCGCGAAGCGGCCCCAAAAAACATGAGCGCGCCCGATTTCCAGGGTCTGCTTCGCAGCCCAGCGGGGATAAATCCCCTCGCCACAGGAGCAACTTTGTCTCGCGGTTTATTTCTTTTCCGGCGGCAACTCGGGCAGGGCGCGCAACGCCGTTTCGTACCATTGGGTGTCGAACGGGCGGTCTTCTTCGAGGATGGCGTCGATCTCATGGGCCAGTACATGAGCCATGAGGTTGAGGATTTCTTCGCGCTCGTAGCCCACCAGGGTCAACTTGTTGAAGGTGGCCTTGGCCGCTGGCGGGTTGTCACTTTCGATCTGGTTTTCGATGGCTTCGATCAGCGTGTTCTCGACAAAATCTTCTTCGTCGGTGTCGATATCGGTTGGCTCGCTCATGGCAGGCTCCTGTAAGAAAAGTCGCCAGTTTACCTGCATTCAGCGGCGTGATGCGCCTGGCAAGAAACCCCTCGACGGTCTATAACGCAAGGCTGCCAACCCCGCACGGCCTGGAGGCTTTGTAATGCTCAAGCTTTATGGTTTCTCTGTCAGTAATTATTACAACATGGTCAAGCTGGCACTGTTGGAGAAGGGCGTGCCCTTCGAAGAAGTGCAGTTCTTTGGCAACCAGACCCCGGAAGCCCTGGCCATCAGCCCGCGCGGCAAGGTGCCGGTGCTGAAGACCGAACAGGGTTTTATCAACGAGACCAGCGTCATCCTCGAATACATCGAGCAAACCCAATCGGGTAAAGCCCTGCTGCCGACCGACCCGTTCGAGCGCGCCCAGGTGTTGGCCTTGTGCCGGGAAATCGAGCTGTACATCGAGCTGCCGGGGCGGGCCTGCTATGGCGAAGCATTTTTCGGCATGACGGTGGCCGATGCCATCAAGGAAAAGTCCAAGTCCGAATTGCTGCTGGGGTTCGCCTCGCTCGGCCGGCACGGCAAATTCTCGCCGTATGTGGCCGGTGACAGCCTGAGCATCGCCGACCTGTATTTCTACTACAGTCTTTCGCTGGCCTTGCAAGTGGGCAGGAAAGTCTTCGATATCGATTGGCTGGCGGACATGCCGGCGGCCAAGGCCTTGATGGAGCGCTTGGAGCAGAACCCGAACGTGCAGCGGATCGCTGCGGACAGGGAGGCAGAGATGCCGGCGTTTTTGGCGATGATTGCTGCAAAGAAGTGAGTTTTGTGCTGTTCTGAAGGACGCTTTCGCGAGCAAGCCCGCTCCCACACTGGACCTCTATATGTTCACAAGATTTGTGTCCACTGAAGATCTACTGTGGGAGCGGGCTTGCTCGCGAAGCTTTTAGCGGCTGGCGAGCAACGCCTGGCCGCGCACAACCGCTGCCTTGACCTGCGCCGGCGCGGTGCCGCCGATGTGGTCACGGGCATTGACCGAGCCTTCGAGGGTCAGCACGGCGAACACGTCCTGCTCGATCTGGTTGCTGAACCGGCGCAGTTCGTCCAGGCTCATTTCCGCCAGGTCCTTGCCGGTGTCCACGCCGTACTTCACGGCATGGCCGACAATCTCATGGCAATCACGGAACGGCAGGCCACGGCGCACCAGGTAGTCGGCCAGGTCGGTGGCGGTGGAGAAGCCGCGCAGGGCCGCTTCGCGCATCACCGCGTGCTTGGGCTTGATGGCCGGGATCATGTCGGCGAAGGCCCGCAGCGAGTCGCGCAAAGTGTCGGCGGCGTCGAACAGCGGCTCCTTGTCTTCCTGGTTGTCCTTGTTGTAGGCCAGCGGCTGGCCTTTCATCAGGGTCAACAGGCCCATCAGTGCGCCGAACACCCGGCCGCTCTTGCCGCGCACCAGTTCCGGCACGTCGGGGTTTTTCTTTTGCGGCATGATCGAGCTGCCGGTGCAGAAACGGTCGGGCAAATCGATGAATTGGAACTGCGCGCTGGTCCATAGCACCAGCTCTTCGGAGAAACGCGACAGGTGCATCATCGCGATGCTCGCGGCGGCGCAGAATTCGATGGCGAAATCGCGGTCCGAGACGTTATCCAGCGAGTTGCCGCCCACGGCGTCGAAGCCCAGCAGCTGCGCGGTGTATTCACGATCGATCGGGTACGTGGTGCCGGCCAGCGCGGCGCTGCCCAGGGGCATGCGGTTGGTGCGCTTGCGGCAGTCCACCAGGCGCTCGTAGTCGCGGCTGAGCATTTCGAACCAGGCCAGCATGTGATGCCCAAACGTTACAGGTTGAGCGGTTTGCAGGTGCGTGAAGCCCGGCATGATGCTCTCGGCCTCGCGCTCGGCCTGTTCCAGCAGGCCTTTTTGCAGGCGCGTGATTTCGCCCAGGATCAGGTCGATTTCATCCCGCAGCCACAGGCGGATGTCGGTGGCGACCTGGTCGTTGCGGCTGCGGCCGGTGTGCAGCTTCTTGCCGGTCACGCCAATGCGGTCGGTCAGGCGTGCTTCGATGTTCATGTGCACGTCTTCAAGGTCGACGCGCCAGTCGAACTGGCCGGCCTCGATTTCAGTCTCGATGGTCTTCAGGCCATCGATGATGCTATCGCGCTCGGCATCGGTCAGCACACCGACCTTGGCCAGCATGGTGGCGTGGGCGATTGAGCCCATGATGTCGTGGCGATACAGGCGCTGGTCAAAGTTGACGGAGGCGGTGAAGCGGGCGACGAAGGCGTCGACGGGTTCACTGAAGCGGCCGCCCCAGGACTGATTGGTCTTGTCAGTGCTCATGAATTCGCTCGTGATCGGCTGTGGAAAAAGTAGCGGTTAAAGGCTGCGGCGGATGATAGCAGGGTTGCCGGGACTGGCGCTGGCACTGGTCGGCAGGTTTTTTCGATCAAGACCCGGGATCCAACCGGGTTTTCGCACAACGATATTTTTCGATTGAGCAATATCGTCGTGGCAACCGTCTACAGTGGACGGTAGGACTTTTGCTTTTTCCATCCATGGCGCACCGGACACATAGAAAAAGGGGGAGCTCATATTGGTCAGATCGACAGTTAATAATCCCTACGGCAACGCCGTGCGACAACGGGCCTCGGGCATCGGTCGGCAAGCGCTGGTAAAGATAGGCAACCGCCTCGCGGCACTTTTTGGCCCTCGAGCGAGTCTTAGCGTGGATCGCGGTGACGGATGTCACTTCCCCTGTCTACGCTATCCTTGTGCGAGACTCACGCAGGAATCCAGCGCAATATGAATGTCCTGATCGTTGATGACGAACCACTGGCCCGCGAGCGCCTGAGCCGAATGGTTGGCGAGCTCGAGGGTTACAGTGTCCTGGAGCCGAGCGCCACCAATGGCGACGAGGCATTGGCCCTTATTGACAGCCACAAGCCGGATATCGTGCTGCTCGACATTCGCATGCCTGGCCTGGACGGCCTGCAGGTGGCGGCGAAGTTGTGCGAACGGGAGTCGCCGCCCGCCGTGGTGTTCTGTACCACCCGGGACGACTTTCCACCCGAGGTGTTGCAGGCCGGTGCCGTGGGCTACCTGGTCAAGCCGGTGACGTCCGAGGCGTTGCTCGAAGCCTTGCGCAAGGCCGAGCGACCCAACCGCGTGCAACTGGCGGCACTGACCCGTCCGGCCGCCGAAAGCGGCAGTGGCCCACGCAGCCACATCAGTGCGCGCACCCGCAAAGGCATCGAGTTGATCCCCTTGAACCAGGTGGTCTATTTCATTGCCGATCATAAATACGTGACCTTGCGCCATGAGAGTGGCGAGGTGTTGCTGGACGAACCTCTCAAGGCACTTGAAGACGAGTTCGGCGAACGCTTTGTACGCATCCACCGCAACGCCCTCGTGGCCCGCGAGCGTATCGAGCGTCTGCAACGCACTCCCCTTGGGCATTTCCAACTGTTCCTCAAAGGCCTCAATGGCGACGCGCTGATTGTCAGCCGGCGGCACGTGGCCGGCGTGCGCAAGATGATGCAGCAGCTTTAAGCCAGGCGGTCCAAGGCGTTCAGCGCGTTTCATTTCCAGGATCTGGCGGCCAGGGAGGCCTTGGGGTCGTGATTCAAATCAAAGCGGTTTTGACTGAGCTGTTATTATCTGCCGTATCTTTTAAGTACGGATTGATCCATGTCCCCTCGCGAGATCCGCATCGCCACCCGTAAAAGTGCCTTGGCCCTCTGGCAGGCCGAATACGTCAAAGCCCGCCTGGAAGCGGCCCATCCCGGCCTGATCGTGACCCTGGTGCCCATGGTCAGTCGCGGTGACAAGCTGCTGGACTCGCCTCTGTCGAAAATCGGCGGCAAGGGCCTGTTCGTCAAAGAGCTGGAAACCGCGCTGCTGGACAACGAAGCCGACATCGCCGTGCATTCGATGAAAGACGTGCCCATGGACTTCCCTGAAGGCCTGGGCCTGTTTTGCATCTGTGAGCGGGAAGACCCACGCGACGCGTTCGTCTCCAACACCTTTGCCAGCCTTGAAGCGCTGCCTGCCGGGAGCGTGGTCGGCACGTCCAGCCTGCGTCGCCAGGCCCAATTGCTGACGCGTCGTCCGGACCTGCAAATCCGTTTCCTGCGCGGCAACGTCAACACGCGTCTGGCCAAGCTCGATGCCGGTGAGTATGACGCCATCATCCTTGCTGCCGCCGGCCTGATCCGCCTGGGTTTCGAAGACCGCATCACCTCGGCCATCAGCGTCGACGACAGCCTGCCGGCCGGTGGGCAAGGGGCGGTGGGTATCGAGTGCCGCAGCGCCGACAGCGACATCCACGCCCTGCTGGCGCCGCTGCACCATACAGACACCGCCACCCGAGTCTTCGCCGAACGCGCGCTGAACAAACACCTCAATGGTGGCTGCCAAGTGCCGATTGCCTGTTACGCCGTGCTGGAAGGCGAGCAGGTCTGGTTGCGCGGCCTGGTGGGGGATCCCAATGGTGGCCGGCTGCTCAGCGCCGAAGCCCGGGCACCGCGCCAGGATGCCGAGGCGTTGGGCGTGCGGGTGGCTGAAGACTTGTTGAGCCAGGGCGCCGCCGACATTCTCAAGGCGGTCTACGGCGAGGCCGGCCACGCGTGACGGGTTGGCGGCTGTTGCTCACCCGGCCGGCGGACGAGTCGTCGGCGCTGGCGGCTGTCCTGGCCGAAGCGGGGGTCTACAGCAGCAGCTTGCCGTTGCTGGATATCGAGCCGGTCCCGCTGTCCGATGCCGGGCGGGCGATATTCCAGGCACTGGACCAATACTCTGCGGTGATCGTGGTCAGCAAGCCGGCCGCACGCCTGTGCCTCGAGCTGCTGCGCCAATACTGGCCCCAACCTCCGGACCAACCCTGGTTCAGCGTGGGCGCGGCCACCGGACAGATCCTTGCCGATGCCGGCCTCACGGTGTTCTATCCCGAGAACGGCGATGACAGCGAAGCCTTGCTGGAACACTTGGTCCTGCGCCAGGCTGTTTCGCGGCCCGACCCCAAGATCTTGATCGTGCGGGGCGAAGGCGGGCGTGGCTTGCTGGCAGAGCGTTTGCGCGAGCAAGGTGCTAGTGTCGATTATCTGGAATTGTACCGCCGCCACCTGCCCAGTTACGGTGAAGGGGCGTTGCCGGCGATAGTCGAAGCGGAACGCTTGAACGCACTGGTGGTCAGCAGTGGGCAGGGCTTTGAGCATCTGCAGCGGCTGGCCGGTGATGCGTGGCCGGCCCTGGCGCGGTTACCGTTGTTTGTTCCAAGCCCAAGGGTTGCCGAGATGGCGCGTGCCGCCGGGGCCCGAACAGTTGTGGATTGCCGTGGCGCCAATGCCGCGGCTTTGCTGGCGGCGTTACGGGAACACTCCGTGCCGTTTTCTAATGCAAAGGATGGATACGTGAGCGAAACAGCCTTGCCAAAAGAAGATCTAGACCAGCCAGCGATCGATGCGCCGGTTGAACCCCCGGCCCCAGTGGCGCCGCGCCGCGGCAACGGGCTGGCCATTGTTGCCTTGCTGCTCGGCGCCGCCGGTGTCGCCGTGGGCGGTTGGGGCGTGTGGCAGGTACGTCACCTGCAAACCAATAACCAGCAGCAGTCCGCCCAGGTCCAGGCGCTGAACGACCAGGCCCAGACCCTCAAGCTCAACGAGCAACGCCTGAGCGAGCGCCTGGCGCAATTGCCACCGGCCGAAGAGCTGGAGGAGCGGCGGCGCCAGGTGGCCCAGTTGCAAGGTGATCAGCAGCATCTGAACCAGCGCCTGGAAACCGTGCTGGGTGCCAGCCGCAAGGACTGGCGACTGGCGGAGGCCGAGCACCTGTTGCGCCTGGCCAGCCTGCGTCTTTCCGCCCTGCAAGACATCGACAGTGCCCAGGCGCTGGTCCAGGGCGCTGACGAAATCCTGCGCGAACAGAACGACCCCGGTTCGTTCGCTGCCCGCGAGCAACTGGCCAAGACCCTCGCTGCGCTGCGCAGCACCGAACAACCGGATCGTACCGGGCTATTCCTGCAACTGGGTGCCTTGCGTGATCAGGTGTTGCAACTGACCGAACTGGCACCCGAGTACAAGGATCGTGGAGAGTCGCTGCTGGGCCTGACCGCCGATGGCGATGGTGCCAGCCGGTGGGCGCAGTGGTGGGACCAGATCTCGCGCTATATCCGCATCGACTTCAACGCCGACGAGAACGTCCGTCCGCTGCTGGCCGGACAAAGCCTCGTGCAAGTGCGCCTGGCCTTGAGCCTGGCGCTGGAGCAGGCGCAATGGGCCGCCCTCAATGGTCAGGCGCCGGTATACACCCAGGCGCTGACCGAGGCTCGGGACGTGTTGAAGAACAACTTCAACCAGGACAACCCGCAAAGCAAGATCATGCTCGAACGCGTGGTCGAGCTGTCCAGGCAACCGGTGACCGTGGTCACCCCGGACCTGACAGGCACGCTGAGCAGCGTCCAGGCCTACCTTGAGCGTCGCAACCTCAATGCCCAGGAATCGGTCAAGCCGCTGCCCGCCCCAGGCGCGCAGGAGGCCACGCCATGAAGCGCCTCTACGTGATTCTGTTCGTGGTCATCGCTGCCGCGGCTTTGCTGGGCGTAGCGATTGCCGAGCATTCGGGTTACGTGCTGGTGGCGTACAAGAACTTCCGTTATGAAGCTGGCCTGTGGGTCACCCTGGCCCTGGTGGCGCTGCTCTGGCTGGTGTGGCGAGGCCTGAGGGCGCTGATCGGGTTGGTGACCACGTCCAGCGGCGTGGTCAACCCGTGGTCGCGGCGCAACCGCAGTCGTCGGGTGCAAGTGGCGATCGAACACGGTCAGTTGGACCTGGCCGAAGGTCGCTGGGCCAGTGCCCAGCGCCATCTGCATCGTGCCGCCGAAGCCGAGCGCCAACCGCTGCTGTATTACCTGGGGGCCGCCCGCGCGGCCAACGAACAAGGGCTTTACGAGCAAAGCGACAGTTTGCTGGAGCGCGCCCTGGAGCGTCAGCCCCAGGCGGAACTGGCCATTGCCCTGACGCACGCGCAATTGCAGATGGATCGGGGTGACACGGATGGCGCACTGAGCACGCTGCAGGCCATGCATGAGCGTCATCCCCATAACGCCCAGGTCCTGCGCCAATTGCAACGGCTGCATCAGCAGCGCGGCGATTGGTCGGCGGTGATCCGGCTGTTGCCGGAGCTGCGCAAGGATAAAGTCCTGCCGCCGGCCGAGCTGGCTGAACTGGAGCGGCGTGCCTGGGGCGAAAACCTGACCCTGGCGGCCCACCGCGAGGAGGACGGCAGCGTCGGTTTGCAGTCGCTCAATCGAGCCTGGCAACAACTGACCTCCGCACAGCGCCAGGAGCCGGCGCTGGTGCTGGCCTATGCCGAGCAATTGCGCCAGTTGGGCGCCCAGGTCGAAGCCGAAGAGGTGCTGCGCGGCGCGCTCAAGCGTCACTATGACAGCCATCTGGCGCGCCTGTACGGGCTGGTTCGCGGCAATGATCCGATCCGCCAGTTGCAAGCGGCCGAAGGCTGGCTCAAGGACCACCCGGCCGACCCGAGCCTGTTGCTGACCCTGGGGCGCCTATGCCTGCAGAACAGCTTGTGGGGCAAGGCGCGGGATTATCTGGAAAGCAGTTTGCGCGCCCAGCGCAATCCCGAAGCCTGCGCCGAACTGGCGCGCCTGCTGGCGCAGTTGGGGGATGCCGAGCGCAGCAACCAGTTGTTCCAGGAGGGGTTGGGACTGTTGGATGAGCGCCTGCTGGCCGCGCCGTTGCCGGTTCCGGCCCAGGTGTTGTCCACTTAAAAAGGCATGACTCATTCCTGGGAATGTATGAGTCCTTGTGGCGAGGGAGCTTGCTGTGGCGAGGGGATTTATCCCCGTTGGGCTGCGCAGCAGCCCCTTGGAAGGCAGGACTCGATGGGGCTGACGCACCACTGCAATGTCAGGCTTTTAGAGGCTGCTGCGCAGCCCAACGGGGTTAAATCCCCTCGCCACAATTAAGTGCTGTCCTTGAATGAGAGGGGCGAATACCGCCCCGGTTTTGGGGCTTTGGTCATACCTTCAGCAAAGTCCTACAGCGGACCGCGCCGAATCCTCTTCGACCTGTCGGGAATTCCCTACACCCCTGGTGAAGTGTCTGCGCGGGGCTGCCTTGAAAGGCCCGAGGGCTTTCCTCTACCGTAACTGCTTGTCTCTTCTGTTACGGAATCGCCATGTCTTTGGCCAGCTCACGCTTCTCGTTTCTCATGGCTTCCATCGCCGCCGCCCTGGCTTTGGGCATCAGCACTTATCTGGAGTATTCGGCCGGCCTGACGCCTTGCAGTCTGTGTGTCTTGCAGCGGTTGTGCCTGATGCTGTTCCTGGCGAACAGCCTCGTAGCGTGTGTACACGGGCCAGGCCAACGAGGCAGTCTCTTCTATGGCGCCGCAGGATTGGTTTTTGCGACCGGGGGCATGACCCTGGCGTGGCGTCAGGTCCTGATGCAAAGCCATTCCTTCGAGTCGTTATCCGATTGTGCCGCACAGCTCAACCCGACGAGGTCGTGGTGGTGCGCGTTGCATCGTGTCCTCGACGGCGCCGTCGACTGTGCGAATATCACGTGGACGTTGTTCGACCTGAGCATCCCCGAATGGAGCCTGTTGTTTTTTCTCGCGGTGTCCAGCGCCATGACCTACCTGCTGCTGCGCCTTGCCTGGAGTGCTCTGGTACGACCGCTCAGCGGCGAGACGTCGCAGTTGGCCCGGGCCCTGGATTAAACACTTGTATGAACTTTATCTCCTGCGTACCTTGAAGCCATTGTCGTGCGGGCATAATCTGGCCCGCACGTGTTATTGGAATTGTGCCGCTCGATCATGTTGTGTCTGGCTTGTCCCTGGTCATCAGGCGTGCACAGGCTGCGAAGGGGCATGACTCACAAGGGAAGAAATCACCATGCTCGAAAGTTGTCAGAATGCTCAGGAACGCTGGGGTGGGGTGCATCTGCTGATCGATCGTTGGCTGCAGGAGCGTCATGAACTGGTTCGGGCCTACGATGATCTCGGTGCCAAGCCTGAAGCCCTGAGCGAAAGCCGCAAACCCTTGCAGGATTTCTGCGGTGTGCTGGTCGACTATGTGTCTGCCGGTCATTTCGAGATATACGAACAACTGACGGGCGAGGCGAAGGCCTTCAACGACAAGCGCGGCCTTGAACTGGCCGAGACGATCTACCCGCGCATCGATGTCATCACCGAGAAGCTGCTGGCGTTCAACGACCTGTGCGATGAAGGCAAGTGCGTAGCGGAAAAATTCAAGGAACTGGGTGGCTTGCTGCACGAGCGTTTCGAATTGGAAGACTGCCTGATCGAAGTGCTGCACAACGCTCACAAAGAAGAAGCTGCGGTCCAGGCCTGAGGGTTCGCGGTCATGAAAAAACGGTGCGCATTGCGCACCGTTTTTTGTTGGGCCTGCGTCAGGTCGTCGCGCCCAGCAACTCGATTTCAAACACCAATGGTGTGTACGGTGGGATCACATCCCCGGCCCCTTCAGCGCCATAAGCCAGGGACGACGGAATCACCAGCCGCCATTTCGCGCCGACCGGCATTTGCGGCAACGCACTGCGCCAACCGTCGATCACACTGTCAAGATTGAACCACTGTGCCTGGCGGTTTGAATCGAATACGGTGCCGTCTGGCAATCGACCGGTATACAGCACCTGGACCTTGCCGTGAGGGCCGGCCTTCGTGCCATGGCCCGGCTTGATTTCGGTCAGCAGAATGCCGTCAGCCAGTTGCTGGACCCCGGGCCGGTTTTTTTCTTCAGTGAGAAATTTCTGCTCGGTTTTCAACGCGGCGTCGGCCTGCGGCGATGTCGATGGCGCGTTCAGTTGCGCCTGGTGCTCGGCCAGGATCTGTTCGATGCGTTCATCTTTCAGGGCCAGCGGTTTGCCCAGGTAGGCCTGTTGCAAACCTTCGACCAAGGCTTTGATCTGCAAGTCCGGCACGTCCTGGCGCAGGCGTTCGCCGAGGCTGGCGCCCAGGCTATAAGCCAGATCGTGGGCATCGTTTGCGCTGGTTTTTTCAACGGCCTGGACCGTGGCGCAAGCCATGCACAGGAATAAAAACAGGTGACGCGACATGTGTGCTCTCCGGCCTCGAATCGAGGAATTATGCCAGTGTCGATATCTGTAGAGGTGGATTGCCAAGGCACTGGCGCAGAAGATTTTTCGTCCCTTGCAACGCAACGTCTTGTGTACTGTCAACATGCCCTAGCGGCGGTTGCAGCAGAGGTCTAGTATGAGCCGCACTCACGTCAGTCAGGAGGTAAACCATGTCGGCCACCAAGAAGCCTGTAAACACTCCGTTGCACTTGCTCCAACAACTCTCGGGCAGCTTGCTCGAACATCTGGAAAACGCCTGCTCCCAAGCCCTGGCTGATGCCGAAAAACTGCTCGCCAAACTGGAAAAGCAACGCGGCAAAGCGCAGGAAAAACTGCACAAGTCGCGTACCAAATTGCAAGACGCAGCCACCGCTGGCAAGGCCAAGGCACAAGCCAAGGCCAAAGATGTCGTGAAAGAGCTCGAAGACCTGCTCGATGCCCTGAAGGATCGTCAGTCCGAAACCCGCGCCTACATTTTGCAACTCAAGCGTGATGCCCAGGAAAGCCTGAAACTGGCCCAGGGTGTCGGTCGTGTGCAAGAAGCTGCGGGCAAGGCGCTGTCGCTTCGTGCGGCCAAGCCTGCCGCTGTATCGGCCAAGAAGCCGGCGGCTAAACCCGCCGTGGTAAAAGCACCGGTCAAAGCCGCAGCCAAACCTGCCGCCAAGGCACCGGCCAAGGCGGCCAGCAAGCCGGCTGCCAAACCCGTCGCGGCCAGCGCTGCAAAACCTGCGGCAAAAAAACCAGTCGTCAAGGCTGCTGCTGCCAAGCCAGCCGCAAAAACGGCGGCCGCTAAACCTGCCGCTGCCAAGCCCGCTGTAAAAGCCGCTGCTAAACCTGCAGCAAAAGTTGTGGCCAAGCCTGCCGCTAAAACCGCCGCCGCAAAACCTGCCGCGACGAAAGCCGCTGCCGCTAAGCCGGCTGCCAAAACGGCGGTAAAATCCACTGCCAAACCTGCTGCCGCCAAACCTGCTGCCAAACCTGCGGCAACCAAAACGGCCGCGGCCAAGCCTGTTGCGAAAACGGCTGCCAAGCCCGTCGCTGCCAAAGCGCCTGCCAAAGTGGCGGCTAAACCCGCTGCCAAACCAGCCGCTGCGAAGCCTGCTGCCGCGAAGCCTGCTGCCGCGAAGCCAACGGCTGCCAAGCCTGCTACGGCCAAGCCCGCTGCCGCCAAGCCCGCCGCTAAACCAGCCGTGAAGAAGCCAGCCGCTGCAAAACCTGCGACTGCGCCGGCCGCCAAGCCAGCGACACCGACTCCGGCCCCGACCGCGACACCTGCGCCTACCGCCAGCACTCCGGCCTCGGCCACCAGCCCAGCCGCCGTTGCGCCGACCACCAGCAGTACCCCAACCAGCGCTTCCTAAGTGCCGGACACCGCGACGCGCAGCTGATGCAGCGCGTCGCGGTTCGCTGGGTCGGCACTCGTCACCAGCCCTTGCAGCCATAGCGCTGAATCATTCGGTTGTTCCTCAGGCCAATTCCCGGTCGCCGCCTGCAATCGTTCCAGCAATCGTCGTTCGGCTTCCAATTCCAGTCGCTTGACCTGTTCGCGCAGGCTATCGAGTGCCGTGTCTTGCCGGGCACCGGTCTTCCATTGACTGCGAAGCGCGCGCAAGGGCCTCACCACCTCTGCCTCCCAAGGCTCGGTCAATTGTCGAAGCTGTTGCAGCCGTTGTTCATTGCAGGCCACGCCGCGTCGTTCCAGCCACAGCCCGCAAAGCAACAGGCAGACATTGATGCCGGCGCTCTGTAGCGTGAGGCACGCAGGCTCTACGCCAGGCTTGGCATAAAGGTCGAGGGAAAAACTCCACAGGTCAGGGGACATCGTGCTACTCGCGCCAGTTGCGAGCGAAGCTGGTAGACTCCGCCGCCATTATGATCCGACTTCAGAACCTGACTTTACAGCGTGGCCCGCAACGTCTGCTAGAAGACGCCGAGCTGACCCTGCACGCCGGCCACAAAGCCGGCCTCATCGGTGCCAACGGCGCCGGCAAATCGAGCCTGTTCGCCTTGCTGCGAGGCGAGCTGCACCCGGACTCGGGCGATTGCCTGCTGCCGGCCGACTGGCGTATCGCTCACATGCGCCAGGAGGTCGACACCCTCGATCGCCTGGCGGTGGACTACGTGCTCGATGGCGACCTGCGCCTGCGCCAGGTGCAGCGTGACCTGGCGGCAGCCGAAGCGGCCCACGACGGTGCCGCACAGGCCCGCCTGCACGCGGAACTCGACAGTGCCGACGGCTATACCGCCGATGCCCGCGCGCGCAAGTTGCTCGCTGGCCTGGGTTTTACCAATGAACAGATGGACCGCCAGGTCGGGGACTTCTCCGGTGGCTGGCGGATGCGCCTGAACCTGGCGCAGGCCCTGATGTACCCTTCGGATCTGCTGCTGCTCGATGAACCGACCAACCACTTGGACCTCGACGCCATCATCTGGCTCGAAGACTGGCTCAAGAGTTACCCGGGCACGCTGCTGCTGATTTCCCACGATCGCGATTTCCTCGACGCGGTGGTGGATCACGTCGCCCATGTCGACCAGCGCAAGCTCACCTTGTACCGCGGCGGCTACAGCGCCTTCGAGCGCGCCCGTGCCGAACGCCTGGCCCAGCAACAGCAGGCCTACGAGAAGCAACAGGCGCAACGTGCGCACATGGAAAGCTACATCGCCCGCTTCAAGGCCCAGGCCACCAAGGCCCGCCAGGCCCAGAGCCGGATCAAGGCGCTGGAGCGGATGGAAGAGCTGTCGGCGGCCCACGTCGATTCACCGTTCGATTTTGTCTTCCGCGAATCGACCAAGATTTCCAGCCCGTTGATCGACCTGTCCGACGCGCGCCTGGGGTATGGCGACAAGACCGTGCTGGAGAAGGTCAAGCTGCAACTGACCCCGGGGGCGCGGATCGGTCTGCTGGGCCCCAACGGTGCCGGTAAGTCGACCCTGATCAAGAACCTCTCGGGCGAACTCCAGCCATTGGCTGGCCGCTTGACCCGAGGCGAGAACACCGTCGTTGGCTATTTCGCCCAGCACCAGCTCGACTCCCTGGACTCCAAGGCCAGCCCGCTGCTGCACCTGCAACGCCTGGCGCCAAGCGAGCGGGAGCAAACCCTGCGCGACTTCCTCGGTGGGTTCGATTTTCGCGGGGCGCGCATCGACGAGCCGGTGTTGAATTTCTCCGGTGGCGAAAAGGCGCGCCTGGCGCTGGCGTTGATCGCCTGGGGCCGGCCGAACCTGTTGCTGCTCGACGAACCGACCAACCACCTGGACCTGGAAATGCGCCTGGCCCTGACCATGGCCTTGCAGGAATTCAGTGGCGCGGTACTGGTGGTGTCCCACGATCGGCATTTGCTCAAGAGCACCACGGATAATTTCTTCCTGGTGGCCGACGGCAAGGTCGAGGAGTTCGACGGTGACCTGGAAGACTATGCCCGTTGGCTGGTGGAGTACCGCCAGCGCAACGCGCCGGTCAGCAGCACGCCGGTCAACCCGGACAAGACCGACAAAAAGGCCCAGCGCCAGGCCGCCGCCGCATTGCGCCAGCAACTGGCGCCGCACAAGCGCGAGGCCGACAAGCTCGAAGCCGAGCTGGGCAAGCTGCATGAAAAACTGCAGAAAATCGAAACCAGCCTGGGCGACAGTGGTCTCTACGAGGCGGCGCGCAAGGATGAGTTGCGTGACCTGCTGGCCGAGCAGGCCAGGCTGAAGGTTCGGGAAGCGGAGCTCGAGGAGGCGTGGATGCAAGCGCTGGAACTGCTGGAAAACCTGCAAGCGGAGCTGGAGGCCTTGTCCTGATGGAAGCGTTGGCGTTGCCTGTCCCTGTCATGTGGATCGAGCCGATCTGGCTCGGTGTGCAAATCCTGTTGATCCTGGTGGCCGGTTATGTCTCGCAGCGCTTCGTCGCGCGTGCGCTCACGGGCCTGGGTGAGCGTTACCCGCTCCCACCCCAACTGGTGATTATCCTGCGGGGCGTGCTGCGCTGGCTGATCATGGGGACTGCGGTGCTGGTGGTGCTCGAACGCCTGGGCGTCTCGGCCACGGTGCTGTGGACGGCTCTGTCGGGTTTTGTCGCGGTGGCAGCGGTGGCGTTCTTCGCCATCTGGAGCGTGCTGTCCAACCTGTTCTGCGCCGTGTTGATCTACACCGTCGGACCGTTTCGCCTGGGCGATGTGGTCGAGTTGGTGGATACCACCGACAAGCCCGGCATCAAAGGGCGCGTGGTGGCGATCAATCTGCTGTACACCACGCTGATCGAACCCGAGGAACTCGGCACCGGCAGCGCCATGGTGCAAGTGCCCAACAGCCTGTTCTTCCAGCGTTCGGTACGGCGCTGGCGTGGCAGCGAAGCGTTTCCGGTGGGTGGGTTCGTCGAATAACCTGGCCTCGCCGATTGGCTTTTTTTTGCAAAAAAGCGATGGTCAATCCTGCGGCGGCGCATTAGCTTAGTCGTTTTCGACGAATCCGAGCCGAGGTGTGCAATGGTGTTGGAAACATGGCTGGCGTTTTTCGCCGCCTGTTGGGTGATCAGTCTTTCCCCGGGCGCCGGCGCCATTGCATCGATGTCCAGTGGCTTGCGCTACGGTTTTTGGCGCGGTTACTGGAATGCCCTGGGCCTGCAATTGGGCCTGGCGCTGCAAATCGTGATCGTCGCCGCCGGTGTTGGCGCGATCCTCACGGCGTCGGCCACCGCGTTCTATGCGATCAAGTGGTTCGGCGTGGCCTATCTGGTCTACCTGGGGGTCAAACAGTGGCGAGCCATCCCCGGTGACATGACTGATGACGCGGCCCCGCGGCCCATCGGCAAGCCCCTGGCACTGGTGTTTCGCGGCTTTCTGGTCAACGTCAGCAACCCCAAGGCGTTGGTATTCATGCTGGCGGTGTTGCCGCAGTTCATCAATCCCCACGCACCGTTGATCCCGCAATACCTGATCCTGGGCGTCACAATGATCGTCGTCGATCTCATCGTCATGGCCGGGTACACCGGGTTGGCGTCCAAGGTCCTGCGCCTGTTGCGCACACCGAAGCAGCAACGGCGGATGAACCGCGCCTTCGCGGGTATGTTCATTGGCGCGGCGGGTTTGCTCGCGACGATTCGCAAGGCTGCGGTGTAAAGCAAAACCTGTGGCGAGGGGATTTATCCCCGCTGGGGTGCGAAGCAGCCCCAAGAACTCTGCGAGCGCTACGCACTCGAGCGGGGATAAATCCCCTCGCCACAGAAGCAGCTGAAGAGCTACCCGACGGTGTGGCTCAGCGCAGGATCACCGGCGCGGTATCCCGGGGCAGGTTGTTGCGCTGCATCGGCTCGCCGGGCTGTTGGTTGCTCTGGCCGCCGAGTTGTTCACTCAGCTGCCGCGCCACGTCTTCACCCAGGGCCTTGGACACTTCGCGCACCACCCGTGGACGGTTGAGGCTGATGCGCACGTCCCGGTGGTTCAACATTTTGGTGTCCTGGCCTTCGCCCATGGCCGTAAAGGCCGAGGTGATTTCGTAGGTCTTGGTGTTGATCAGGCTGAAGTCCGCCACCAGGGTCAGCGCCAGCACGGCCGAGTAGCTGTCGGTGTTGGCCAGTTCGTTGATGTCGCGGGTGAAGTCGATGTCCGACACCGTGCCGAACAGCACGTAGTCGGCACCCTTGAAGTTCCCGGCCTTGATGCGCTTGATGACGTCATAGACGTCGCCATTGGACGCCGCCGTGTGAGGCGTGCCCTGGGTCAGCTGGAACATCCCGCTGCGCAGGATCTCGCCCTTGATGTCACCCGTGAACTTGCGCAGTTCGCCCTGCTCGATGTAGCTGCTGGTGGCTTCCATCTCGTCGTAGCTCGAGGAAGCGCTGGCACTGTAGGGGTTCGCCTGGAAGTTGCTCTGCGCTGAAACGGTGTGGATGTATTCCTCCACCCGCTCCTGGTACGCCAGGTCGGTCACCGCGACTTTTGGGGCTGCCTGCGTGCTGAATGCGCAGGCCAGGGCCATGATGCCTATCCATGTGCGCATGGCTTAGCGCTCCGTGGTCTTGCGGATTTCTTTTTCGTCCATCCACTCGGCCAGACCGCTCTCGACGTCGATCAATTGCAGGCTGAATTTGTAGAAGACGTCCTTGTAGTCGCTGCTGCGCTTGACGATCGAGCTGATGGAGCCCTCGAGGCGGTACTTGGCCGCGATCATGTTGCCGGTCTTGGCCACGGTGCTTTTCTTGTACAGGCCGCTCTGGTTCTGCAGCTTGAGCTGGTCGACCTGGCTGTCCATGGCGGTGTTGTCGCTGGCGAAACGGGCGGCGCCGGTCTTCATCAGCTGGGTCTTGATGCTGGTGGTGATTTCGCGGGTATCGATGTATTCGCTGGTCTTGTTCTTCACGTCATAGACCTGGACCACCGGGCGACCCTGCAGGATGCCGGACTGGGCCAGGGAGCGGGTCATGGACTCGGCGATCATTTGCAGGTCGGTGGAACCGAACTCGTTGGTCACGGTTTCCACGGCCTTGGTGTCGCCGTAGCTGATGTTCTTGTTGCCCAGGACCGGCGAGTTGTTGGCACAGCCGCTGACCAGCAGGGCGGCGAGGGCGAGGGATGAAATGCGTACGAACATGTGGGTGCTCTCAAATTGCTGCATAAAGGGTTTTTGTGGCAAGGGGATTTATCCCCGTTGGGCTGCGTAGCAGCCCCAAAAAACTGAATGAAATCTACCTGACATACCGAGTCCGTCGGTTTGAGGGCTGCTGCGCAGCCCAGCGGGGATAAATCCCCTCGCCACAGGTCTGGTGTTGGCTTGACCGACCGGGATCAGGCTCAAGGGGTACTGATTTCCAAACGGAAATCCACGGCCTTGGGTGTCGGGGCGATGGCCGGCAGGAAGCTGGTCTGTTCGCCGTACAGCGTCAGGCTTTTCCAGGTTTCTTCCTCGGCGATCGGAAAACCTTCCGGCCCCAACCAGGCAAAGCGGTAGTACATCGTCTTGTTGTTGTAGCTGGTGTTGCTCAACTGGACATTGACGGTCATGTAGCCGTTTTCCCGGGCCACGCGCATGGCGCCGACCACGATGTTCTTGGTCTTGCCCATCGCCACGACCTTGCTGGCGGCGCTGCCCGGCTCCGGAGGCGGCGGGGTGGCGCAACCGGCCAGCAAGGCCAGGGCGCCGACGGCGATCATTTTTAAACGCATGTGAACAAGACTCCGTTCTTAAGGTTGCTTGAGGGCAATGGCGGTCGGGTTGGCGCTCGGCATCACCTGGGCCGCGAGGCCGCCGGCGAACACCTGGTTACCCACGGCGCGAAGGCTGATGACCTGGTAGCGCTGGTCGACGGTGACCTTGACCACCGAGCCGCCCACGGCACTTGGCAAGGTGACCTGGTGCTCGCCTTTCTTCAGGCGCAGGCGCACCACCTGGGTGTAGTCGGGCAGGGTGCGCCAGGTCCGGGTGTCGGCCCCTTCGAATACCGCCGAGGTGAGGCCGACGGCCAGGCCGGCCAGGGGATTGGTTTCGTTGATCTGCTTTTGCGCCACACCACGGGTGACGGCGCGCACGGTGGTGCGCAGGATGATGCCCGGCATGTCGTCGCGCAGGGCCCGACGGGACATGGCGGTGGTGCTGTTGAGTTGGGTCAGGTCCAGCTGACGGCCGTCGACACCGATCTGGCCGAAGGTGGCCGTGGAGGTGTCAGGCTTGATCAGGGGGAACGACAACGGCGTGATGACCAGGTTGCCGCTGATTGGCAAAGGCAAGGGAATGCGGATCGAGTCCCGGGACGGTGCCAGGCCACTCTGCACCACGATCAGGATGTCGCTGTCGTCGCTCTTGGCGGCGGGCTTGTCGAGGTCACGCAGGGCCTGCTCCAGCAACGGTGTGTTGGGGCGCAGTTCGGCGGCCTTGCGATAACCCGGTGCGGCCAGGTCCTTTTCACCCAGGGCTTCGTAGACAAAACCGGCCAGGTAATGGCTGAACGCGCTCTGGTAACTGTTCTTGAGGTTGACCACTTCCGGGGCGTCGAGGCTGGCCACCGGGTAACCCTGGAGGTCCTTGTACTCGGTCTTGACCCCTTGTTTCTCGGCTTCTTCCTCGCGCTTGAGGTATTCCTTGTCCCGCAGGTCGGCGATCACCGCTTCGCGTTCGTGGGTCTTCTTGATCTGGGTCCGCGCGCCGTCGAAGTCATTCACCGCCAGCAGGTTCAGGGCCATCTGGGTGGTCAGCATGACCTTTTCGTAGTCGTAGCCTTCGTAGCGGCGGACTTTATCGTTGACCAGGAAACTGCCGAACTGGGCCAGGTACTTGGCCGTGTCGAGCTTGACCGCATCTTCCCACTGGGCCACTTGTTGGTCGGCGCTGCTCCAGGCGGTCTGGCTGCCGGACAAGTCGCCCTTGGCACGCAGCAGCTCACCTTTCTCGAAGTAATACAGCAGGTCCTTGTCTTGGCTGGAGTTGTTCTTTTCCAGCAGGGTCAACGCGCCGTCGACATTGCCGGACGCCAACTGCTGGTTGGTCTGGGCCAATTCGCTGTCATAGTTGCGAAAGGCCGAGCAGCCGGACAACAAGGTGATCGCGCCGAGGACGACCGAAAGAGCGGCACGGGATGCCATGAACATTTTCTTCCCTGATAGCAGCCGGGTGTGCGGGTCGGGCTGGAGCGATCCCACGGACAAGCGTCGGGACGCTGTCGGTTCCTCATAAAAAGAGGAGCTTTTATGCCATCTAACAATAAGAAGGCGGCGGGATTATAGACATGGTGCTTGGCTATGTAATGGCTTTTCAGTTCCTAAGTGCCATTTTTGTGACATCACCTCCAAAGCATTAAAATCCGATGAAAATCGGCTTCCAAGCCACATCCGCCCTTGAGCCGAAGCCATTGGAAGTGAACAATGTGTTACTTCTTATTACCAACTGAGAGTCATTCATGACTGCGCCGTTCCGTTTCCTGGCCTGGCTTGTTCTGCCATTGCTAGCTTTGTGCAGCACTGCGCTGCAGGCCGACACCCTCGAGAGTGCCCCCCAGGCGCTGCATTTGTTGGATTACATCGGAGCGGATTACCCGGCGACGGTCGAGGCGGGCAAGGTCATCGACGAGGCGGAGTACCGCGAGCAGCTGGAATTTACCCAGGCGCTGGAAGGGTTGGTCGCCGGGTTGCCGGCCAAGCCGGAAAGGACTGAGCTGGTCGAGGGCATCGGCACCTTGCGCACGGCGATCACCCAGCGCCAGGACGGCGGCGATGTTGCGCGCCTGGCGCGGCAACTGGGGGCCAAGCTGGCGGTAGCGTATGAAGTCAGCCAGGCACCGGTCATCACGCCCGACCCCACCCGCGGCGCGCCGCTGTATGCGCAGAATTGCTCGGTGTGCCACGGCGCCAACGGTGTCGGCGACGGTCCTGCCGGTGTTGGCCTGGAACCGCCGCCCGCCAACTTGCGCGACGCCCAGCGCCTGGATCGCCTGAGTCTCTACGCGATCTACAACACCCTCGGCATGGGCATCGAAGGCACCGACATGCCGGCCTTCGCCGATCAGCTCGACGACCGTCAGCGCTGGGACCTGGCAACCTACATCGCCAGCTTCAGCGCCGACCCGGCAGCGGCCAAAGGCGAACAGGTCTTCAATCTCGCTGACCTGGCGCGCCAGACCCCGGCCGAAGTGCTCGCGGCGCAAGGCCCCGCAGCGGCGGCGACATTCCGTGCCCAGCGCGCCCAGCCGCCGCAGGTACAACGTGGCCCGGCGCAGTTGCTCGACTACACGGCCGCCACCCTGGACAAAAGTATCGCCGCGTATCGCGCCGGTGACCACGACCAAGCCTATGACCTGTCGGTAGCGGCTTACCTGGAAGGTTTCGAGCTGGTGGAAAGCTCGCTGGACAACGTCGATGCCAATGTGCGCAAGGACACCGAAAAGGCCCTGATGGCCTACCGTCAGTCGTTGCAGGACGGTTTGCCGGTGGAGCAGGCCGTACAGCGCCTGGACGTGGCCAAGGCCAAGCTGAAGGAGTCCGCCGGCCTGCTGGGTGGCGATGGCTTGAGCTGGTCGCTGAGCTACATCTCCGGGTTGCTGATCCTGCTGCGTGAAGGGTTGGAAGCGATCCTGGTGCTGGCGGCGATCCTGGCGTTCCTGCGCAATACCGGCCAGCAGTCGGCGGTGCGCAGCGTCAACGTCGGTTGGGGCCTGGCGCTGCTGGCCGGCCTGGCGACCTGGGGGCTGGCGGCGTATGTGATCGACGTCAGCGGCGCCCAGCGCGAGCTGCTCGAGGGCGCGACGGCGTTGTTCGCCAGTGTGATGGTGTTGTGGCTGGGGGTCTGGATGCACGACCGTCGTCACGCGGCGGCTTGGCAGGATTACATCAAGAGCAGCCTGGTGGGCGGCGGTGGTCGGTTTGGTTTTGCGATCCTGGCGTTCTTCTCGGTCTATCGTGAACTGTTCGAAGTGATCCTGTTCTACGAAACCCTGTGGTTGCAAGCGGGTCCTGCCGGGCATGACGCAGTGCTGGCCGGCGGCGCGACGGCGCTGGTGCTGCTGGTGGGGCTGGCCTGGGTGATCCTGCGCGGCTCGGCGAAACTGCCGCTGGCGCTGTTCTTCAGCATCAACGCCGCGTTGCTGTGCGCACTGTCGGTAGTGTTTGCCGGCCATGGCGTGAAGGCGTTGCAGGAAGCCGGGATCTTCGGCACCCACCCGGTGGCGTTCTTCGACTTCGACTGGCTGGGCATTCATGCCGATGCCTATTCGCTGGCCGCGCAAGTGGTGGCGATCCTGGCGATCGTAGTGCTGTATGGGCGCAGTTGGGTAGCGGAGAAGCGTCGGGTCCAGGTTTCCTGACAGCATTCGCTGCGCTCATGATCGCGAGCAAGCTCGCTCCCACAGGATGTAGGCTGTCCTTGTGGGAGCGAGCTTGCTCGCGATGCATTTGAAAAGAGGAACAGCCCCAATGCGCATATGGATCGACGCCGATGCCTGCCTCAAGGCGGCGAAGGAGCTGGTGGTCAAGTTCGCCCTGAAGCGCCGGTTCGAGGTGGTGCTGGTGGCCGGTCAACCGCAGATCAAGCCGGCCCTGGCCTGTGTGAAATTGATCGTGGTGCCCAGCGGCCCCGACGCGGCGGACGACTACTTGGTGGAACACGCCGTGCCGGGCGAGCTGGTGATCTGCAGCGACGTGCCCCTGGCTGATCGGTTGGTGAAGAAGGGCGTCGCGGCCCTGGACCCGCGAGGCAAGGAGTTCGATGCGCAAAACATGGGTGAGCGGCTGGCGGTGCGAAACCTGTTCACCGATTTGCGCGAGCAGGGCCATATGGGCGGTGGCCCGGCCGCGTACAGCGAGCGAGACAAGCAGGGGTTTGCCAATGCTTTGGACCGGATACTGACGCGCTTGGCCCGAGCCTCTTAAATCTTGCCTGGACCCCTTGTGGGAGCGGGCTTGCTCGCGAAGGCGGTGTGTCAGCCGACAGAGATGCCAACTGAACCGACGCCTTCGCGAGCAAGCCCGCTCCCACAAGGATGGCGCTGGTGTCAGGCGTCATTCTCGTGCGTCAGCTCCAGCACCCGGTCCACCAGTTTGTTGATGCCTGAAGCCGCTTCGCTGATGTTCTGCGCCAGCATGTAGGCCGGGGTGCTGACCAGTTTGCGCGCGCGGTCTTCGACGATGTCGGTGACCGCGCAGTCTTCGTGAGTGCCGCCCATTTTGCCCACGGCTGCCGCCGTGTCCGGGTCGTTGCCGATGGTGCACGTCACCCCCGGGCCATAGATTTTGGCCGCCAGGGCCGGGGAGATGCAGATCAGCCCGACCGGTTTGCCCGCCTCGGCAAAGGCTTTGGTCAAGGCCAGGACCTCTGGCTGGACGGTGCAGCCGGCGCCTTCGACGGCAAAGTTGGAGAGGTTTTTCGCCGAGCCAAAACCACCGGGTACGATCAAGGCGTCGAAATCCTCGACCCTGGCTTCACGCAAATCCTTCACGTTGCCCCGGGCGATTCGCGCCGACTCCACCAACACGTTGCGGCTCTCGGGCATTTCCTCGCCGGTCAGGTGATTGATCACATGCAACTGGGCAATGTTGGGGGCGAAGCACTGGACCTGCGCCCCGCGCTGGTCGAGACGCAGCAAGGTGATCACGCTTTCGTGGATCTCGGCGCCGTCATACACGCCACAGCCGGAAAGGATCACTGCAATTTTTTTGCTCATGGGCTTTTCTCCAGATTCATGGCGTTAAATGTCTACTAATTTGTCACTCGTTGCCATAGGGGGATCGGGCAGCTACACCTAATCTGCCGACTATCTCCTTGCCTTGCGTGCCCGGGTTGCGTCATGAACTTCATCCTGTATGCCGTGCCGTTCTTCTTCGTGCTGATCGCCGTCGAGTTGCTGGCCGATCGCTGGCGGGGTGTGAGCCACTACCGCGTGGCGGACGCGATCAACAGCTTGAGCACCGGCGTGCTGTCGACCACCACGGGCCTGTTGACCAAGGGCGTGGGGCTGCTGACCTACGCCTTTGCGCTGAAACACCTGGCCGTCATCGAACTGCCTGCCGACCGGGCCTGGACCTGGGTGTTCGCCTTCGTGCTCTACGACCTCTGTTACTACTGGCTGCATCGCATGGGCCATGAGCGCAACATCCTCTGGGCCGCCCATTCGGTTCACCACCAAAGCGAGGACTACAACCTGTCCACCGCGTTGCGCCAGACCAGCACCGGGTTCCTGTTGAGCTGGATCTTCTACGTCCCGCTTGCCGTACTGGGCGTGCCGCTGGTGGTCTTCGTCAGCGTCGCGGCGTTGAATCTGCTGTACCAGTTCTGGGTCCACACCCAGCACATCCCCAAGCTCGGCTGGCTGGAGTGGTGTTTCGTGACGCCGTCCAATCATCGTGCCCACCATGCACAGAACCCTCTCTACATGGATCGCAACTACGGCGGGGTGTTCATTATTTGGGACCGTCTATTTGGCACCTTCCAAGAAGAAGACGATAACGAGCCGGTGATTTTTGGCGTGACCACGCCGCTGGCGAGTTGGAATCCGTTGTGGGCCAACCTGCAGTTCTATGCACAGCTGTGGGCCGATGCGCGACGGACCGGGCGCTGGTGGGACAAGCTGCGGATCTGGTTCATGCCCACTGGTTGGCGTCCGGCGGACGTCGCGGCCCAGTACCCGTTGAGCAAGCCCGACCTGAGCCAGTTCCGCAAATTCACCGTGCCGCTGGACCCGCGCCAGCAGTGGTACGTGGGGCTGCAGTTCTGCGTCTACATTGCCTTGGGCAGTTATTTGATGAACCTTGAAAGCAGCCTGCCGGTCGCCGCCCTGGTGCTGGGGTGGGGCGCGGTGGCGTTCGGTCTGTTCGTGTTGGGCGTGGCCCTGGAGAATCGCCCGTGGGCACTGAAACTGGAGCTGTTGCGGCTGGCCTCGAACCTGCCGCTGGTGTGGCTGGCGCCCTTGGCCGGGTTGTGGCCGGCCAGCGCTGTGGCCTGGGTCGGGCTGCTCAGCTACAGCCTGCTCAGTGGCATCGGGCTGTATTGCTGCCGCAGCCGCTTTACTCGGTTGGCGTCGTAGGTGCGTCGGACCCGGCTTGTTCCAGGCGTTCGGCTTCGAGGACTTTCCTGGCCAGCCGCGCATTCTTGATGCGTCGGCGCAACCACAGGACCAGGCCCAGCACCAGCAGCGCGCCGAGTACCCACAGCTCATATTTCTTGATGCTGCCCAACATGCCTTCCAGCACGGCGCCGAAGTGATACGCGGCAGCGGCCAGGGCCGTGGCCCAGATCGCCGCGCCGATGCCGTTGAGCAGCAGGTAGCGGCCCGGCGGGTAGCCTGACAGGCCGATCGCCACCGGCATCACCGTGCGCAGGCCATAGACGAAGCGGAAGCTCAGCACCCAGATGTCTGGATGCCGGCGGATGTGCTCCAGCGCGCGATCCCCCATCAACTGCCAACGCGGCTTGCGCGCCAGGAGCTTGCGGCCGTGCTTGCGTCCCAGGAAATACCACAGCTGATCGCCCGCGTAGCTGCCGCAGAAAGCCACGACCACTACCAGGTTGATGTCCATATAGCCACGGAACGCCAGGAAACCTGCGAGCACGAGGATGGTTTCGCCTTCGAAGAACGTGCCGATAAACAAGGCCAAGTAGCCGAAGTCATGCAGAAATTGTTGGAGCATTGTCTGGGTGCTGGCGAAATGAACGCGCAGCCTAACCCTTCAGGCACATTCAGGAAAGTATCGAAATGTGTCTCGACGTGAACAATTCCTACAGAAGACAATGACTGCGACTACCGGTCGCGCCTTAGCACAACTGTCACACGTTCGTCATAATGTCCGCTTATAACTGTCACGCTCGCCCGTCTGCGGGCTCAGGAGTCTGCCGTGAGCTTTACCCCCGCCAATCGTCTGTTCCCTGCTACCCGCCTGCGTCGCAACCGCCGTGATGAGTTCTCTCGTCGGCTGGTGCGTGAAAACGTGCTGACCACCGATGACCTGATCCTGCCGGTATTCGTGCTGGACGGTGAGAACCGTCGCGAAGCGGTGGCGTCGATGCCCGGGGTGGAACGCCTGACCATCGACCTGCTGCTCGAAGAAGCCGCCCACTGGGTCGAGCTGGGCATTCCGGCGCTGGCCCTGTTCCCGGTGACCCCGCCGGCCCTCAAGTCCCTGGACGCTGCCGAGGCCTGGAACCCGGAGGGCATTGCCCAGCGTGCCACCCGTGCCCTGCGTGCGCGTTTCCCGGAGCTGGGGGTGATCACCGACGTGGCGCTGGACCCGTTCACCACCCACGGGCAGGACGGCATCCTCGATGAAGAGGGCTACGTGCAGAACGACATTACCGTCGATGCACTGGTCAGGCAGGCGCTGTCCCACGCCGAGGCCGGTGCCCAGGTGGTGGCCCCCTCGGACATGATGGACGGGCGCATCCAGGCGATCCGCGAAGCCCTCGAGGTGGCCGGTCACGTCAACGTGCGGATCATGGCCTATTCGGCCAAGTACGCCAGCGCCTATTACGGCCCGTTCCGCGATGCGGTCGGCTCGGCCCTGAACCTGGGCAAGGCCAACAAGGCCTCTTATCAGATGGACCCGGCCAACAGTCAGGAAGCCTTGCACGAAGTGGCGGCTGACTTGTCAGAGGGGGCAGACATGGTCATGGTCAAGCCTGGCATGCCCTACCTCGACATTCTTTGCCGGGTCAAAGACGAATTCAAAGTGCCGACCTTTGTTTATCAGGTCAGCGGCGAGTACGCCATGCACATGGCCGCGATCCAGAACGGTTGGTTGGGCGAAGGGGTGATCCTGGAGTCCTTGACCGCTTTCAAACGCGCAGGTGCCGATGGCATCCTGACTTACTTTGCCGTGCGCGCCGCCCAATTGTTACGAGAGCAGAAATAGCCTCCCAGGAACTTGCGATGAATACCGAAGGACTCTCCGAAGTTGCCGTAAAAGACGCTCAACCCGTGGTCGAGCAAGTTGCCGAAACACCGCCGGAGCTGGAGCCCGCTCCCCCGGCCGTCATCGAGCCCGCTCCGGCACCGGCGATTGCCGTTCCGAACCTGGATGACAGCAGCCTGTACATCCATCGCGAGCTGTCGCAACTGCAGTTCAACATCCGCGTGCTGGAGCAGGCGCTGGACGAGTCCTATCCGCTGTTGGAACGGCTGAAATTCCTGCTGATCTTTTCCAGCAACCTGGATGAGTTCTTCGAAATCCGCGTCGCCGGCCTGAAGAAACAGATCACCTTCGCCCGTGAACAGGCGGGTGCCGACGGCTTGCAACCGCACCAGGCCCTGGCTCGCATCAGCGAGCTGGTCCACGGCCATGTGGACCGGCAATACGCGATCCTCAACGACATCCTGTTGCCGGAGCTGGAAAAGCACCAGGTGCGCTTCATCCGCCGGCGCTACTGGAACACCAAGATCAAGACCTGGGTGCGCCGCTATTTCCGCGACGAGATCGCGCCGATCATCACGCCGATCGGTCTCGATCCGACGCACCCGTTCCCGCTGCTGGTCAACAAGAGCCTGAACTTCATCGTCGAACTGGAGGGCATCGACGCCTTCGGTCGCGATTCCGGCCTGGCGATCATTCCGGCGCCGCGCCTGTTGCCGCGCATCATCCGTGTGCCGGAAGATGTCGGCGGCCCCGGCGACAATTATGTGTTCCTGTCGTCGATGATCCACGCCCACGCCGATGACCTGTTCCAGGGCATGAAGGTGAAGGGCTGCTATCAGTTCCGCCTGACGCGTAACGCCGACCTGTCGGTGGACACCGAGGACGTCGAAGACCTGGCCCGCGCCCTGCGCGGCGAGCTGTTCTCCCGTCGCTACGGCGATGCGGTGCGCCTGGAGGTGGCCGACACCTGCCCGAAACACCTGTCCGACTACCTGCTCAAGCAGTTCAACCTGCACGAGACCGAGCTGTATCAGGTCAACGGTCCGGTCAACCTGACCCGACTGTTCAGCATCACCGGCCTGGACAGTCACCCGGAACTGCAATACCTGCCGTTCACGCCGCAGATCCCGAAACTGTTGCAAAACAGCGAGAACATTTTCAGCGTGATCAGCAAGCAGGACATCCTGCTGTTGCACCCGTTCGAGTCGTTCACGCCGGTGGTCGACCTGCTGCGCCAGGCCGCCAAGGACCCTCACGTCCTGGCGGTGCGCCAGACCCTGTACCGCAGCGGCGCCAACTCGGAAATCGTCGATGCCCTGGTGGATGCGGCGCGAAACGGCAAGGAAGTCACCGCGGTGATCGAATTGCGCGCCCGCTTCGACGAAGAATCCAACCTGCAACTGGCCAGCCGCCTGCAAGCGGCCGGCGCGGTGGTGATCTATGGCGTGGTCGGCTTCAAGACCCACGCCAAGATGATGCTCATCCTGCGCCGTGAGGCCGGTGAGATCGTGCGTTACGCCCACTTGGGCACCGGCAACTACCACGCCGCCAACGCCCGCCTGTACACCGACTACAGCCTGCTGACCTCCGACGATGCCTTGTGCGAAGACGTCGGCAAGCTGTTCAGCCAGTTGATCGGCATGGGCAAGACCCTGCGCATGAAGAAACTGCTGCACGCGCCGTTCACCTTGAAAAAGGGCATGCTCGACATGATCGCCCGGGAGACGCAGTTCGCCCTGGACGGCAAGCCGGCCCACATCATTGCCAAGTTCAATTCGCTGACCGATCCGAAGATCATCCGCGCGTTGTACAAGGCCAGCCAGTCGGGCGTGCGCATCGACCTGGTGGTGCGGGGCATGTGCTGCCTGCGGCCGGGCATCCCGGGGGTGTCCCACAACATCCATGTACGCTCGATCATCGGGCGGTTCCTGGAGCATACCCGGGTGTTCTACTTCCTCAACGGCGGGGAGGAGCAGATGTTCCTGTCCAGTGCCGACTGGATGGAGCGCAACCTCGACAAGCGGGTCGAGACCTGCTTCCCGGTGGAAGGCAAGAAGCTGATTCTGCGGGTCAAGAAAGAGTTGGAAAGCTACCTCACCGACAACACCCACAGCTGGAGCCTGCAGTCGGATGGCCGTTACATCCGCAACACGCCGACCGGCAACCAGAACCCGCGCAGCGCCCAGGCGACATTGCTCGAGCGCTTGAGCAGCCCGGTGTTGGCGGTTCGTTAAGGTTGGGGTGATGCAGTTCTGATGGTTTAAGGATATCTGTGGCGAGGGGATTTATCCCCGCTGGGCTGCGAAGCAGCCCTGAAACCTGCCAGCCAGTTGTGTCAGGTTGATTACCTTCCAACTCTTTGGGGCCGCTTCGCGGCCCAACGGGGATAAATCCCCTCGCCACAATAGATCTGTGTTGTAGCGGGGCTCAGTGAATGTTCAGCACAATCCCGACCCGTGTCAGCCACTCGGCTTCCTGGGCGAAGTCGGCCTGGGTCAGTTGGTTTTCTTCCAGCCACCCGTCGGGGAACATCACGTCCAGTTGATCGCCGTCGGCATGCAGGGCGACCTGGGGCATTTCCTGGGTGCCACGGATGTGGTGGAACAGGATCGCAAAGCGCAGCAGCACGCACAGGCGAATCAGCTTGATGCCGTCATCGCCGAACTCGGCGAATTTATCCTTGGGAATGTTGCGCCGATGGCCGCGCACCAATAGCGCGAGCATCTGCTGGTCTTCCCGGGAGAAGCCCGCCAGGTCGGAGTGCTCGATCAGGTAGGCGCCATGCTTGTGGTAGTGATAGTGGGCAATGTCCAGGCCCACTTCATGGACCTTGGCGGCCCAGCCCAGCAGTTCGCGCCAGACCCCGTCGTTCAAGTCCCAGTCATCGGCCACCTGGTCGAAGGCATGCAGTGCCTTGCGTTCGACCCGTGCGGCCTGCTCCAGGTCGACGTGATAACGCTCCATGAGCGAGCCCAGGGTGCGTTCACGCACGTCTTCGTGATGATGACGCCCCAGCAGGTCGTAGAGCACGCCTTCGCGCAGAGCGCCCTCGCAGTGGTCCATGCGCTGCAGTTCGAGGGCGTCGAAAATCGCTTCGAGGATCGCCAGGCCCGCCGGGAAAATCGCCCGGCGGTCGGGCTTGATGCCTTCGAAATCGATCTTGTCCGCTTCACCGAGCTTGAACACCCTGCGCTTGAGCCAGGCCAGGCCTTCGGCGTTGACCTCGCCAGTACCGTGGCCGCCAGCCTTGAGCGCCAGGCCGATGGCGCGAATGGTCCCGGAGGAGCCGATGGCTTCGTCCCAGGTCAGGCGGTGCAGGGCGTGTTCGATACTCATGATTTCCAGGCGCGCCGCGGTGTAGGCCTGGGCGTAGCGGGCCGGGGTGATCTTGCCGTCGCGGAAATAACGCTGGGTATAGCTGACGCAGCCCATCTGCAGGCTTTCGCGCAACAGCGGTTCGAAGCGCTGGCCGATGATGAATTCGGTACTGCCACCACCGATGTCCGCCACCAGGCGCTTGCCCGGGGTGTCGGCCAGGGTGTGGGAGACGCCAAGGTAGATCAGGCGGGCTTCTTCACGACCGGAGATGACTTCCACCGGATGGCCGAGGATCTCTTCGGCGCGACGGATGAATTCGCCACGGTTGCGCGCCTCGCGCAGGGCGTTGGTGCCGACGATCCGCACCGCGCCCAGGGGCATGCCGTTGATCAGTTGGGCAAACCGCTTGAGGCAATCGAGCCCGCGCTGGATGGATTCTTCGCTCAGCTGGCGTTCTTCGTCGATGCCGGCGGCCAGTTGGACCTTTTCGCCGAGCCGCTCAAGAATGCGGATTTCCCCGTTCTGGGCCTTGGCGACGACCATGTGGAAGCTGTTGGAGCCCAGGTCGATGGCGGCGATCAGGGACAGATTCTTGGCTTGGGATTGCGGCATGGTCAAAAAGTCTCGGTCGATAACCTCGCCATCCTGCCACGATCGACCGCTTACGCCAACGCACCTGAACCAAACCCTTGAGCCAGAGCAGCTTGCAGGGTGCTCTTGTGGCGAGGGGATTTATCCCCGCTGGGCCGCGCAGCAGCCCTAAAGCTGTGAACTCAATCATCCTGGCACGCCGAGTTGCCTGGTTTGGGGGCCGCTTCGCAGCCCAACGGGGATAAATCCCCTCGCCACAGAGTGTTCCTTGGCTGAGAAAATCAGGCCGGCTCGACGGTCCCGATGAAGTTCGCCAGCTCCGCGGTCTGCGGATCGGCGAACAGCACCTTGGGATCACCCACCTCATGCACCTTGCCTTGGTGCATGAACACCAGTTTGTCGCCCACTTCCCGGGCGAAACGCATTTCGTGGGTGACCATGATCAGCGTCATGCCTTCCTTGGCCAGTTGCCGCACGACGCTGAGCACTTCATTGACCAGTTCCGGGTCCAGGGCCGAGGTGATTTCGTCGCACAGCAGCACTTTCGGCGACATCGCCAGCGCGCGGGCAATCGCCACCCGTTGCTGCTGGCCGCCGGACAACCGGTCGGGGAAGGCATCGAATTTCTCCCCAAGCCCGACCCGTTCCAGCATCTGTCGCGCCAGCTCGGCCGCCTTGGCCTTGGGCACTTTTTGAACAACTTGCGGCGCGAGCATCACGTTCTCGCCCACCGTCAGGTGCGGGAACAGGTTGAATTGCTGGAACACCATTCCGACTTTCTGTCGCAGGCTGCGCAGGTCGGCGCGGGCGGCATCGAGGTATTCGCCGTCGACTTCGATCACGCCGTCGTTGATCGACTCCAGGCCATTGAGGGTGCGCAGCAAGGTGGATTTGCCCGAGCCACTGCGGCCGATAATCGCCACCACCTGGCCTTCCTCGACGCTCAGGTCGATGCCTTTGAGCACGTGATGATCGCCGTAGTATTTATGCAGGGCGGTAATTCTAAGCAGAGGCATGCAGTCTCCTTTCCAGGTAGCGCGCACTGAGGGACAAGGGGTAGCAGAGCAGGAAATAACCGAGGGCGACCAGGCCATAGACCATGAACGGCTCGAACGTGGCGTTGGCGAGCATGCCGCCGGTCTTGGTCAGTTCGGTAAAGCCAATGATCGAAGTCACGGCGGTGCCTTTGACCACCTGCACGGAAAAGCCCACGGTCGGCGCCACGGCGATGCGCAGGGCCTGGGGCAGGATCACGTAGCGCAACTGCTCCAGCGGGTTGAGGGCCAGGCTCGCCGAGGCTTCCCACTGGCCGTTGGAAATCGAGTCGACACAACCGCGCCAGATCTCCGCCAGGTAGGCACTGGTGAACAGCGTCAGGGCAATGGCCGCCGCCATCCACGGCGAAATCTCCACGCCGGCCAGGGCCACGCCGAAGAACACCAGGAACAGTTGCATCAACAGCGGCGTGCCCTGGAACAGCTCGATGTAGGTGCGGGCGATGTTGCGGGGCAGGGCGCTTTTGGAGATGCGCAGCACCATCACCAGCAGGCCGATTACGCCGCCGCCGATAAACGCCACCAGCGACAGCGCCAGGGTCCATTGCAGGCCGGTGAGCAGGTTGCGCACCACGTCCCAGAAAGTGAAATCGCTCATTGGCCGCTCCTGGCAATGTAGCGGCGCCCCACCCAGTTCAGGAACTGGCGGATCAGCAGCGCCATGCACAAATAGATCAGCGTGGTCAGCGCGTAGGTTTCGAACGCGCGGAAGTTGCGCGACTGGATGAAGTTGGCGGCAAAGCTCAACTCTTCGGTGGCGATCTGCGAACAGACCGCCGAGCCGAGCATCACGATGATGATCTGGCTGCTCAGGGCCGGCCAGACCTTGCCCAATGCCGGCAGCAGCACCACGTGGCGGAAGGCCTCGAAGCGGCTCATGGCCAGGGCCGCGGCCGCTTCCAGTTGCCCCCGCGGGATCGCCTGGATACCGGCGCGGATGATCTCGGTGGAGTAGGCGCCGAGGTTGATCACCATCGCCAGCACCGCCGCCTGCCATTCGGAAATCTGCAGGCCCAGGGACGGCAAGCCGAAGAAGATGAAAAACAACTGCACCAGGAACGGCGTGTTGCGGATCAATTCCACGTACACACCGAAGAACGCCGCGAACGGACGAATGTTCCAGGCCCGCACCACGGCCCCGACGATGCCCAGGCCGACCCCGAGCAACGTGCCGATGGCCGTCAGTTCCAGGGTGAACAGCGCACCGCGCAGCAGCAGCTCGGTGTTTTGCACCACCGGTAGAAAATCGAACTGATAAGCCATGCTCAGCCTCTCAAGCGACGGTCAGAGATCGGCCGGCAGCGGCTGCTTGAGCCAGGTCTGGGAATTCTTCTCCAGGCTGCCATCGGTCTTGGCGGTGGCCAGGATCTGGTTGACCTTGTCCAGCAGCGCCGGCTCGTTCTTGTTCACACCCACGTACACCGGCGAGTCCTTGAGCTTCACCTTCAGCGCCGGAACACGCTTGGGGTTGCGTTCGCTGATGGCGACCATCACCACGTTGCCGCTGGCGATCAGGTCCACCTGGCCGGCCAGGTAGGCGGCGATGGTCGAGTTGTTGTCTTCGAAGCGCTTGATGGTGGTGCCTTCGGGGGCGACCTTGGTCAACTCGATGTCTTCGATGGCGCCACGGGTGACGCTGATGGTCTTGCCCTTGAGGTCGTCCAGGGTGTTGATGGCGGCATCAGGCGGGCCGAACACGGCCAGGTAGAACGGCGCATAGGCACTGGAGAAGTCGATGACTTTTTCCCGCTCCGGGTTCTTGCCCAGGCTGGAAATCACCAGGTCGACCTTGCCAGTGGTCAGGAAGGGGATGCGGTTGGTGCTGTTGACCGGCGTCAGTTCAAGCTTGACCTTGAGCTGGTCGGCCAGCAATTTTGCGGTGTCGATGTCCAGGCCGCGGGGTTTCATGTCCGGGCCCACCGAACCGAATGGCGGGAAGTCCTGGGGTACGGCGACCTTGAGGGTGCCACGCTTGACCACGTCTTCCAGGCCATCGGCGTGGGCGGGCAACTGGCAAAGCATCAGGCTGGCAAACAGGGCTGTGAGCAGGACGCTGCAACGCTGAATCATGGCGAATCTCCGCAATCGGTGATGTGATTTCTGCGTTCGGACAGAGCACAGGCCATGCCAAGGCCACTTTTAATCGGCCAAAGCCACGGTTTTGCTGGTGGGCAGCGGTCTTACTGGTCTGAACAGTTGCGTCGTGTTTCGCACCGTTATCGGGCGTCGGCATTTGTCGCCGAACCCTGCTGGGGCACGACTTGCCGGGCGCGGCGAATAGCTTTACAACTAGCCGCTCACTGGCCCGGTTCGTCTGAAAAAACCATGAATTCCATCGCTCGTGCCGTTCCTGAAGTGGCCCTGCAAGCCATCCGCAAACTGATCGTCGATGAAGGCTTCGGTCCAGGCGATGCGTTGCCGTCGCAACGGGACCTGGCGCTGCAGTTGGGCGTGAGCCGGGCGTCGTTGCGCGAAGCGCTGTCCTCGCTGAGTGCCTTGGGCATGATCAGCGTGCAGCCGGGCAAGGGGGTGTTCGTGCAGGCGCCGGTAGAGGCCCCGCGCAACGAGTCGGCGCCGGGTTGGCCGTTCGCGGCCCAGGCTTCGCCGGTGGACATCTTCCAGTTGCGCTACGCCCTGGAGGGTTTCGCGGCGGGGTTGGCGGCGGTGACGCTCAGCGCCGATGAACTCGACCGGTTGCAAGACAATGTCGAAGCCATGCGCCGGGAGCTGAAGGTCGGCGATTTCGACGCCGCCGCGCGGCTGGATTTCGAATTCCATCGGCGAATCCTGCTGGCCAGCGGCAACCAGGCGATGCTGAGCATCCTTACCGCCAGCGCCGACATCTTCCTGGAAAGCCAGAAACTACCGTTCATCCGGGCGGAGCGGGCGATGGAAACCTGGCAAGAGCACCGCAAGATCCTTCGCGCCCTGGCCCGTCGGGCTTCTGCTGCCGCGCAAAAAGCCATGCAGGAACATGTACGTAACGCTGCGCTGCGTACCGGGATTTCGTTCGTCGCCCCCACGGCTTCATGAGCCGGGCCATACTCAAATACATCTTGCGCCATAGCGAGACTCAATCAACTGCGGCTTCCTGAACCCGGGAAGGGCCGCTATGATGGGCCACGTTTTTTTGCTGATGACCCCGGAGATTTCCATGAGCAGCGATCTGATCAAACACGTTAGCGACGCTAGCTTCGAAGCTGACGTACTCAAGGCCGAAGGCGCGGTACTGGTCGACTATTGGGCTGAGTGGTGCGGTCCCTGCAAAATGATCGCCCCAGTCCTGGACGAGATTGCCGAGACCTACAAGGGCAAGCTGACCGTTGCCAAGCTGAACATCGACGAAAACCAAGAGACTCCGGCCAAGCACGGCGTGCGTGGTATCCCGACCCTGATGCTGTTCAAGAACGGCAACGTCGAAGCCACCAAGGTCGGTGCGTTGTCGAAGTCGCAACTGGCTGCTTTCCTCGACGCCAACATCTAAGCGCCGAATGCCACTGAAAAAGCCCCGCAAATCGCGGGGCTTTTTCGTTATCCAGGGCTAGACGCTTGCAAACCCAGGTGGTACATTCGGCCCCGCACTGGTTTCTCCATTGCCCCCTGCAAGCCGTCGCCGACGCTCTCCTTTCGAATAAGTACGCGATCCTGTCGCCTTCTCTGCGGCGCGGCCTCATTAAGCCAAAAGCTTAATTTCCCCCCTCCATAAATGATTACGTCATTCCTATATGAATCTGACTGAACTCAAGCAAAAGCCGATTACCGAACTGCTCGAATTGGCCGAACAGATGGGCATAGAAAATATGGCCCGTTCGCGCAAGCAGGACGTGATTTTCTCCCTGCTCAAGAAGCACGCAAAAAGCGGCGAGGAAATCTCCGGTGATGGCGTGCTGGAGATTCTCCAGGACGGCTTCGGCTTCCTTCGCTCCGCAGACGCTTCCTATCTCGCCGGCCCGGACGATATCTACGTCTCGCCGAGCCAGATCCGTCGCTTCAACTTGCGCACCGGTGACACCATCGTTGGCAAGATCCGCCCTCCGAAGGAAGGCGAGCGTTATTTCGCCTTGCTCAAGGTCGACACGATCAACTTCGATCGTCCGGAAAACGCGAAGAACAAGATTCTCTTCGAGAACCTGACCCCGCTGTTCCCGACCGTGCGCATGAAGATGGAAGCCGGCAACGGTTCCACCGAAGACCTCACCGGTCGCGTGATCGACCTGTGCGCACCCATCGGCAAGGGCCAGCGTGGCCTGATCGTGGCGCCGCCGAAAGCGGGCAAGACGATCATGCTGCAGAACATCGCGGCCAACATCGCCCGTAACAACCCTGAAGTTCACCTGATCGTGCTGCTGATCGATGAACGTCCGGAAGAAGTGACCGAGATGCAGCGCACCGTGCGCGGCGAAGTGGTCGCCTCGACGTTCGACGAGCCGCCAACCCGCCACGTGCAGGTTGCCGAAATGGTGATCGAGAAGGCCAAGCGCCTGGTCGAACACAAGAAAGACGTGGTGATCCTGCTGGACTCCATCACCCGTCTGGCCCGTGCCTACAACACCGTGATCCCGAGCTCCGGCAAGGTGCTGACCGGTGGTGTCGATGCCCACGCGCTGGAAAAACCGAAGCGTTTCTTCGGCGCCGCGCGGAACATCGAGGAAGGCGGTTCGCTGACCATCATCGCCACCGCACTGGTTGAAACCGGTTCGAAGATGGACGAAGTGATCTACGAGGAATTCAAGGGCACCGGTAACATGGAGCTGCCTCTGGATCGTCGTATCGCCGAGAAGCGTGTCTTCCCGGCCATCAACATCAACCGTTCCGGCACGCGCCGCGAAGAGTTGCTGACCGCCGACGACGAGTTGCAGCGCATGTGGATCCTGCGCAAGCTGCTGCATCCGATGGATGAAGTCGCCGCCATCGAGTTCCTGGTCGACAAGTTGAAAACGACCAAGACCAACGATGAGTTCTTCCTGTCGATGAAACGCAAGTAAATCGCCAAGACAGGCCAGCAAGAGCCGGGGAAACCCGGCTTTTTGCTATCTGTGCATTCACTATTCTGGACGGGCGGCGTTAAACTCGGGCCCCCGAACGCCACGGCCACCATGAGGCTTTTGCATGCAGTATCGCGACTTGCGCGACTTTATCAGCGGGCTGGAACAGCGCGGCGAACTCAAGCGCATCCAGGTGCCGGTGTCTCCTGTCCTGGAAATGACCGAGGTCTGCGACCGCACCCTGCGTGCGAAAGGCCCGGCGCTGCTGTTCGAAAACCCGACGGGGTACGACATTCCAGTGCTGGGCAACCTGTTCGGTACGCCGGAGCGCGTTGCCCTGGGCATGGGCGCCGAAGCCGTCAGCGAATTGCGTGAGATCGGCAAGCTGCTGGCCTTCCTCAAGGAGCCCGAGCCGCCGAAAGGCCTGAAGGACGCTTGGTCCAAGCTGCCGATTTTCCGCAAGATCATTGCCATGGCGCCGAAAGTCGTCAAGGACGCGATCTGCCAGGAAGTGCTCATCGAGGGTGACGACGTCGACTTGGCCATGCTGCCGGTACAGACCTGCTGGCCGGGCGACGTGGGGCCGCTGATCACCTGGGGCCTGACCGTCACCAAAGGCCCGAACAAGGACCGCCAGAACCTGGGCATCTACCGTCAGCAGGTGATTGGCCGCAACAAGGTCATCATGCGCTGGCTGAGTCATCGCGGCGGTGCATTGGACTACCGTGAGTGGTGTGAAAAACACCCCGGCCAGCCCTTCCCGGTGTCGGTGGCCCTGGGCGCGGACCCGGCGACCATCCTCGGCGCCGTCACGCCCGTGCCCGACAGCCTTTCCGAATACGCGTTCGCCGGCCTGTTGCGGGGCAATCGTACCGAGCTGGTGAAATGCCGTGGCAATGACCTGCAAGTTCCGGCCACCGCCGAGATCATTCTTGAAGGTGTGATCCATCCCGGCGAAATGGCCGATGAAGGTCCGTACGGCGACCACACCGGCTATTACAACGAAGTCGACAGCTTCCCGGTGTTCACCGTCGAGCGCATCACTCACCGGATCAAGCCGATCTACCACAGCACCTACACCGGCCGTCCACCCGATGAGCCGGCCATTCTCGGCGTGGCGCTGAACGAAGTGTTCGTGCCGATCCTGCAGAAGCAGTTTCCGGAAATCACCGATTTCTATTTGCCGCCGGAAGGTTGTTCGTATCGCATGGCCGTGGTGACCATGAAGAAGTCGTATCCGGGGCATGCCAAGCGGGTCATGCTGGGGGTCTGGTCGTTTTTGCGACAGTTCATGTACACCAAGTTCGTTATCGTCACCGACGACGATATCAACGCACGGGACTGGAACGACGTGATCTGGGCCATCACCACGCGCATGGACCCCAAGCGCGACACGGTGATGATCGAGAATACGCCGATCGACTACCTCGACTTCGCCTCGCCGGTGTCTGGCCTGGGGTCGAAGATGGGGCTCGATGCCACGCATAAATGGCCCGGTGAAACCACTCGCGAGTGGGGCCGGGTTATCGTCAAGGATGAAGCCGTTACCCAACGGATCGATGCCATCTGGAATCAGTTAGGAATAGATTGATGCGTGTAACCTTGCAGCCTTCCGGAGCGGTGCTGGAGATACGGCCCGCCGAGCGGATTCTCGATGGCGCGCGGCGGCTGGGCTATGAATGTCCGCAAAGCTGTCGCAACGGCAATTGCCACGTCTGTGGTGCGTTGTTGGTGGAAGGCCGTGTGGAGCAGGCGGGCGAGGTGCGTGACCACGGTGAGATTTTCACGTGCATCGCCGAGCCGTTGGAGGATTGCGTGGTGTTGTGGGACGGCGTGCTCTCGCCAGGTGAGCTACCGGTACGCAACCTGGCGTGCCAGGTGATCGAGTGCGCCGAGGTGGGCGGCGATGTCTGGCGAGTGCGCTTGCGGGCGCCAGCGGGCAAGCCACCGCGCTATCACGCCGGGCAGTACCTGATGATTGAGCGGGAAAACGGCGAAAAATCGGCGTTCTCCCTGGCCTCGGCGCCGCATTCCGGGCGTGAGCTGCAGTTGCATGTGTTGGTGCGCGAAAGCAGTGCACAGGCGCTGTTGGAGCAACTGCAACGCAACCCCAGCGTGCGCGTCGAAATGCCTTTTGGCGATACGCATTTGTCCGAGCTGCCGGACGGACCGTTGGTGCTGATCGCCGCCGGAACCGGCATGGCGCAGATGCACAGCCTGATCGAGCATTGCCGCGCCGCGGGCTTCAAGCACCCGGTGCATCTGTACTGGGGCGTGCGGCGACCGGACGATTTCTATGAAATCGAGCACTGGGACGAATGGAAAAAGCTGCCGAACCTGTTCCTGCACAAAGTCGTCAGCGACTTGTGCGGCTGGGAAGGGCGCTGCGGGATGCTCCATGAAGCGGTGTGCGAGGACCTCAGCGATCTTTCCGGCGTGCACGTCTATGCCAGCGGCTCGCCGGCCATGATCTACGCCACGCTCGATGCGCTGGTGGAAGCCGGCATGGACGCCCATCAAATGCGCGCCGATGTATTTGCCTATGCGCCTCGGGCTTGAGTAGAACTCATTTAGCCCAGGCTAAGGTGCTTTTGTGGCGAGGGGATTTATCCCCGTTGGGCTGCGAAGCGGCCCTCGAAATCAGAAATCAATTGATCTGACACACCGAGCGCTCGGATTTTTGGGACGCTTCGCGCCCCAGCGGGGATAAATCCCCTCGCCACAACTGTATAGATCTGCACATATGCCTATTCGATATTTAACCCATAAGCCAGATGTCGTTAAGGTATATGCCAGCGCCCCCAGCATTCATGGCATCCAATTTGCGTTGGTTCTGCCGAGCGTCAGTGTCATGACGGCGCGCCATCCAGCTTTTTGAATCGCGAGGAGCCAACCGCTACCGGCCATGACCGCTATCGAATCCGCCATTACCTGTGCCTTGTACCCGCCACGACTCGAACTGGGGCCGCAACTGACCCGTGAGCAATTGCTCGCCTCGATGCAATTGACCATGAGTCTCCACCAGGGCGGTCCGGTCTGGCTGTTTGCGTACGGTTCATTGATCTGGCGGCCGGAATGCACGGCGGTGGAGCGCATGCGCGGTCGGGTCCATGGTTATCATCGCGGTTTGTACCTGTGGTCCCACGAACACCGCGGCACCCCTGAGTTGCCGGGGCTGGTGTTCGGGCTGGACCGCGGCGGTTCGTGCAGCGGGTTCGCCTACCGATTGCCGGAGGAGAATCTCGAGCACTCGCTGTTTGCCCTGTGGCAGCGCGAGATGCCGGTCCCGTCCTATCGTCCGCATTGGCTCAGTTGCCGTCTCGAGGATGGCAGCCGGGTGCAAGCCTTGGGTTTTGTGCTGGAGCGGCACCTGCCCAGCTATGCCGGCAACGTGCCGGACCATGTGCTGAGCCAGGTGTTCGAAAGCGCCTGTGGGCGTTACGGCACCACTCGCGATTACGTCGAGCAGACCGTCCACGCCCTGCGCAGCCACGCCATGCCAGACCGGAATCTGGAGGCGCGGCTCAAGCGCTGCCAATCAGCGCTGGATCAGGCGACCACTTCGCGGCTCTGACTGGCTATTTGCTTGTGCCACAGCGTGGGCGCGAGGAACGCCATTGCCAGCAGGCAGGCGCCGATCAGCAGCACAAAGCCACCGTCCCAGCCGAAATGGTCCACGGTGTAGCCCATGGCGGCGCTGGCCGCGACCGAGCCACCCAGGTAACCAAACAGACCGGTGAAGCCGGCAGCTGTACCGGCGGCTTTCTTCGGTGCCAGTTCCAATGCTTGCAAACCGATCAACATCACCGGGCCGTAGATCAGGAAGCCGATGGAAACCAGGGCGATCATGTCGACGGTCGGGTTGCCGGCCGGGTTCAGCCAGTACACCAGCGTGGCCACGGTCACCAGGGCCATGAACACCATGCCGGTCAGGCCACGGTTGCCACGGAAGATCTTGTCCGACATCCAGCCACACAGCAGCGTGCCTGGAATGCCCGCCCACTCGTAGAAGAAGTAGGCCCAGGAACTCTTGTCCACCGTGAAGCCCTTGGCTTCCTTGAGGTAGGTCGGTGCCCAGTCCAGCACGCCGTAGCGCAGCAGGTAGACGAAGACGTTGGCCATGGCGATGTACCAGAGCATTTTGTTGCGCAGCACGTATTTGACGAAAATTTCCTTGGCGCTGAATTCGTTCTCGTGGCTCGCGTCGTAGCCTTCGGGGTAGTCGTTCTTGTATTTCTCGATGGGCGGCAGGCCCACGGATTGCGGCGTGTCGCGCATGGTCACGAAGGCAAACACCGCAACGGCGAGCGCTACGGCAGCGGGCACATAGAATGCCGCGTGCCAGTCGTTGAACCAGCCCATCCCCAGCAGGAACAGCGGGCCGATCAGGCCGCCGCCGACGTTGTGCGCGACGTTCCACACCGAGACCACGCCGCCACGTTCCTTCTGCGACCACCAGTGCACCATGGTCCGTCCGCTTGGCGGCCAACCCATGCCTTGGGCCCAGCCGTTGATGAACAGCAGGATGAACATCATGGTCACGCTGGAGGTTGCCCAGGGCGCGAAACCGAACACGAACATCACCCCCGCCGATACCAACAAGCCGAAGGGCAGGAAGTAACGCGGGTTGGAACGGTCGGACACCAGGCCCATCAGGAACTTCGACAGCCCGTAGGCGATGGCGATAGCGGACATGGCCAGGCCCAACTGGCCACGGGTATAGCCCTCGTCGATCAGGTACGGCATGGCCAGGGAGAAGTTCTTGCGCAGCAGGTAATACCCGGCGTAGCCAATGAATATCCCGGCGAAGATCTGCCAGCGAAGGCGTCGGTAGGTGCTGTCTATTTTTTCTTCAGGCAGGGACGCCTGATGGGCGGCAGGGCGAAAGAAAGAAAACATTCAAGGGCTCCAGGTTCTTGTTATGACTGCGGATGCGAATGTTACAGTTTCGTTACCGAAAATAGCATTGGTTCTTACCGTTTAAACAGGGAAATTTTTCTGATCGAATGTTCTTAAACGAACATGTCGCTCAGGTATTGGCGAAAGCTGTTGTAGGAAATGTCGCCACAGGCTTTTTTCATGCGGTGCATCGGTGGCTAGGGGGCAGGACAGTGGGAAAGGTCCTTCACCCAAATGGGAAGTCTCGCTATTCAGCCCCAGGGCCGCGGCCTCTACCCTCTATGTCTTTGCCAAGTCTGGCATTCAGGTGAGGGGTGAGGGCATGAGGTGGTGTGTCGTGATGCTGTTGTTGTGCTTGTCCGCTACGAGCGGCGCGACGGATGTGTTGTTGGTGCCCGAGCACAATCCCAAGCCGGACTACCCGACGGCCCTGCACCGGAAGGGCGTCGTGGGTGTGGTCCGGGTCGGCTTCACGGTGCAGGCCGATGGTCGTGTCGATGAAGTCGCAATCCTGCACAGTGATCATCCGGATTTCGCCGAGGCCGCACGGGCGGCCGTGAACCAATGGCGCTTCAAACCGTGGACGGTGGATCACGAACGCCCGGCGCAGGCGCACGTCGTGGTGCCCTTCGAATTCCGCCTGGATGGCTTGCCACTGGATGCCAACAAGTGGATCAAGACCTGGAAATGCTCGGTCATCAATGCGCATGCCAGGGGTCAGCTGTGGGTAGAGGATTTGCTTCCGTTCCGTTACACCCGCAGTTACTTGTCCAATGTGTTTTTTGTGAAAAAGATACCGGATGTGGAGCGTTTGGCCTTGATCGCCCGGTTCAACAGGCTCCTGCCTACTATCGTGCAGCGTTGCGGGAGTTTTCCGGCTGCACGGTATATGCGGATGCTGCCGAAGGAAATTCGCGAGTTGCTTTAGCCATCAAGTAGGGGCATCGCCGTTGGCGATGCCCCTACTTGTTTATTCTGACTTGAAACCGGGTTTTCCGTTTTCTGCTCGCCAGATTTTAATTTCATTCAGGATTCCTTCCGGACTGTCTTCTCGGCCTTGTTTAGGCTCTGTACGAAAAGAGATGTCGCAAACACCGCATGGAGCAAGCCAGCGAGACCATGGCGGCATAGCTTTTTGCGAGCTTGTCGAAGCGTGTCACGATGCGGCGGTTTTCTTTCAGCCAGCCAAACATGCGCTCGATGATGTTGCGTTGTCGGTACTTGGGCCTATCAAACAGTCTGGGTAAGCCGGGTTTGGGTTTGCGCTTCATTGAGCGCAGCGGGATGACGGGCAGCATTCGATATTGGTCGCAGTAACGGCGAAGTGCCTCGGCGTCGTAGCCCTTGTCAGCAAGTAACCATTTGCAGCGTTTTCGCGGGCGCCCACGTTGGCTCGACGGGATGCCGACCTTGTCCAGCAATGGCTGGGCATAGCTGATGTCACTGGCTTGACCGCCAGAGGAAAGGAAGCGCAAC
>NZ_FOVS01000052.1:0-29447 GCF_900115235.1 Pseudomonas sp. NFACC24-1 | reverse complement strand
CGTGTATCTGTCAAGCGGTTATTTTAAGAAGTTTTCAAAGTTTCGCTTCGGAAACCTCAACAACTTCAACCACTTGCGCTTCCGATCTCTCGTTAGCGGGAGGCGAATTCTACAGCGTTACTCGCTGCTGTCAACACCTCTTTTTCACCGCTTTCGACCGAGAAGATCGAACCGCACATAGAGCCAAACAACACCGCCCTATCTGCTTCTTCCGGACTTCGATGAACTGAAGCCCTGCGCCTTCGAAACCTACTTAACTCATTGAATCTCAAGGAGTTTTCCGTTTCGACTGCGCCGGAAGTGGGGCGAATTATAGACTTCCAGAATCTGCCGTCAACACCTATTTTCACAATTCTGTCACATCAGTCAAAAAGCCCCGTAAATACAGAGGCCGGCGCCAAGTGCGCCGGCCTCTTCACTGACTGACTACAAACTGGGGAAAGCGAATTGTGAAGCCTCATGGCTGGCACGCTGCGGCCAGCGCTGGGTAATTGCCTTGCGACGGGTATAGAAACGCACGCCGTCCGGGCCATAGGCGTGCAGGTCGCCGAACAGCGAACGCTTCCAACCGCCAAAGCTGTGATAGGCCACAGGCACCGGCAATGGAACGTTGACGCCCACCATGCCGACCTCGATCTCGTCGCAGAACAACCGCGCCGCTTCGCCATCGCGGGTGAAGATGCAGGTGCCGTTGCCATACTCGTGATCATTGATCAGTTGCATGGCCTCTTCCAGGCTGTTGACCCGGACGATGCACAGCACCGGCCCAAAGATCTCTTCCTTATAGATGCGCATCTCGGGGGTCACACGATCGAACAGGCAGCCACCGAGGAAGAAGCCCTCCTCATACCCAGCCACACTCAAGCCGCGACCATCGACAATCAGTGAGGCACCCGCCGTCACACCTTCTTCTATATAGCCACTGACCTTGTCCCGGTGCTGACCGGTCACCAACGGCCCCATGTCCAGCCCGCAAGACGTGCCGGCGCCGATCTTCAACGCCTTGATCTGCGGCACCAGCTTGGACACCAGTGCATCCGCCACCTGGTCGCCGACACACACCGCCACCGAAATCGCCATGCAACGTTCGCCGCACGAACCGTACGCCGCGCCCATCAACGCGCTGACGGCATTGTCCAGGTCGGCATCCGGCATCAGCACCGCATGGTTCTTCGCCCCGCCCAGTGCCTGGACGCGTTTGCCACGTCGAGTACCCTCGGCATAGATGTATTCGGCAATCGGCGTCGAACCGACAAAACTCAGCGCCTTCACTTCCGGCGCTTCGATCAGCGCATCCACCGCGGCCTTGTCGCCATGGACCACGCTCAAGACACCTTTGGGCAAACCGGCTTCCAACAGCAACTGGGCGATCAGCAACGTCGAACTCGGGTCGCGCTCGGACGGTTTGAGAATGAAGCAATTACCGCAGACGATCGCCAGCGGATACATCCACAGCGGAACCATCGCCGGGAAGTTGAACGGTGTGATGCCCGCCACCACGCCCAAGGGTTGAAAGTCTGACCAGGCGTCGATGTTCGGCCCTACGTTACGGCTGTACTCGCCTTTCAGGATTTCTGGTGCGGCACAGGCAAACTCGACGTTCTCGATGCCGCGCTTGAGTTCACCGGCCGCGTCTTCCAAGGTCTTGCCGTGTTCTTCGCTGATCAACTGGGCGATACGCGACTCGTTCTGCTCCAGCAATTGCTTGAAACGAAACATCACCTGCGCGCGCTTGGCCGCCGGCGTATTGCGCCAGGCCGGGAAAGCCGCCTTGGCGGCGTCGATAGCCTGCTGGATGGTCGCGCGATCAGCCAACGGCACCTTATGGATGGCCTGGCCAGTGGACGGGTTGAACACATCAGCGATGCGAGCACTGTCGCTCAGCAGTTCGCCATTGATCAAATGCGGGATGAGGCTCATGGGGGACTCCGGAATTACCCACAGGCGCCCGTGACCGGACGCCCGTTATCGAAAGCTATAGAGAGGGACGCATCAGTCGAGCTTGTTCAGCACTTCACCGACGGCGTCGAACAGGCGATCCAGGTCCTGCGGCTTGCTGTTGAACGTCGGCCCGAATTGCAGGGTGTCACCGCCGAAGCGCACATAGAACCCGGCTTTCCACAACGCCATGCCAGCCTCGAACGGACGCACGATGGCATCGCCATCGCGCCCGGCGATCTGGATCGCGCCGGCCAGACCATAGTTGCGAATATCGATGACGTTCTTCGCGCCCTTCAAGCCGTGCAATGCATTCTCGAAATGCGGGGCGATCTCGGCCACGCTCTGCACCAGGTTTTCCTTTTGCAGCAGATCCAGCGCCGCCAGCCCAGCCGCGCACGCCACCGGGTGCGCCGAGTAGGTGTAGCCGTGAGGGAATTCCACCGCGTACTCAGGCGTCGGCTGGTTCATGAATGTCTGGTAGATCTCGCTGCTGGCAATCACCGCGCCCATGGGGATCGCGCCATTGGTGACTTGCTTGGCGATGCACATCAGGTCGGGGGTCACGCCAAAGCTGTCGGCACCGAACATCGAACCGGTGCGACCGAAACCGGTAATCACTTCGTCGAACACCAGGAGAATGCTGTGCTGGTCGCAGATTTCCCGCAGGCGCTTGAGGTAGCCCTCAGGCGGCACCAGCACGCCGGCCGAGCCAGCCATCGGCTCGACGAACACTGCGGCGATGTTGGATGCATCGTGCAGTTCGATCAGCTTCAGCAGCTCATCGGCCAAGGCGATGCCACCTTCTTTCGGCATGCCACGGGAATAGGCGTTGCTGGCCAGCAAAGTGTGGGGCAAGTGATCGACATCCATCATCGCCTGGCCGAACAACTTGCGGTTGCCGCTGACACCGCCGAGGCTGGTGCCGGCGATGTTTACCCCGTGATAGCCACGGGCACGGCCGATCATCTTGGTCTTGGTCGCCTGGCCCTTGAGACGCCAGTAGGCGCGGACCATCTTCACCGCGGTGTCGGCACACTCGGAACCGGAATCGGTGAAGAACACGTGATTGAGACTGCCCGGGGTCAGGCTGGTGATTTTTTCCGCCAACTGGAACGACAGCGGATGACCATACTGGAACCCCGGCGAGTAATCGAGGGTGCCCAGTTGCTTGGCGACCGCTTCCTGGATTTCCTTGCGGGTATGCCCGGCGCCGCATGTCCACAACCCCGACAGCGAGTCGTACACCTTGCGCCCCTTGTCATCCACCAACCAACTGCCTTCGGCGGCGACGATCAGGCGCGGATCGCGCTGGAAATTACGGTTGGCGGTGTAAGGCATCCAGTGGGCATCGAGCTTGAGCTGGCTGGCCAGGAGACCGGCAGCGTGTTCGGGCATGTTCATCGACAAAACCTCGCAGGTCATAAGCGACAGGGGATCGAAAGGCGTTCTTGCAGCTAAGTTGCCACGGCGATAAAGTCGATGAAATGCAACTTTTGTAACCTTCAGTCGGTGGATCACTAAACTATGAGCGCACGTCGTCCCGATCCACTGGCCCAGGTCAGCGACTTTGATATCCGCCTGCTGCGCATTTTTCGCAGCGTCGTGGAATGCGGTGGGTTTTCCGCCGCGGAAACCGTGCTGGGCATCGGCCGCTCGGCCATCAGCCAACAGATGAGCGATCTCGAACAACGCCTCGGTTTGCGCCTGTGCCAACGCGGGCGCGCGGGTTTTTCCCTGACCGAGGAAGGCCGCGAGGTATATCAATCGGCGTTGCAGTTATTGAGCGCACTGGAAAGTTTTCGCACTGAGGTCAACGGCCTGCACCAGCACTTGCGCGGAGAGTTGACCATCGGCCTGACCGACAATCTGGTCACCCTGCCCCACATGCGCATCACCCACGCCCTGGCGCAATTGAAAGAGCGCGGGCCCGACGTGCAGATCCAGATCCGCATGATCGCCCCCAACGAAGTCGAGCAAGGCGTGCTCGACGGGCGCCTGCATGTCGGCGTGGTCCCCCAGGCCAGTGCCCTGTCAGGGCTGGAATATCAACCGTTGTACAGTGAACGATCGCTGCTGTACTGCGCGGTCGGGCATCCGCTGTTTTATGTCGATGACCAACAGCTTGAAGACGCTCGCCTCAACAGCCAGGACGCCATCGCCCCCACGTTCCGCCTGCCGGCCGAGATCCAGGCCCACTACCAGGCGCTCAATTGCACCGCGAGTGCATCGGACCGCGAAGGCATGGCGTTCCTGATTCTCACCGGGCGCTACATCGGTTACCTGCCTGATCACTACGCCAACCTCTGGGTCCAGCAAGGTCGGTTGCGGGCCTTGAAACCCGCGGCACGGTTCTATGACTTGAGCCTGGCGTCGGTGACGCGCAAGGGTCGCCGGCCTCATCTGGTGCTGGAGAGTTTCCTCGAGAGCCTGGCGGCCACCCGTTAACCCCCTGTGGGAGCGGGCTTGCTCGCGAAAGCGTTGTATCAGTCGACACCTCTATTGAATGACCCTCCGCTTCGCGAGCAAGCCCGCTCCCACAGGGGGCAGGTGACCGCCATCAAGAAGCTTTTAGTGTGATGGCACTTGTCGGATCGATGCCGGTGCGCTATCAACGCACTTGCTTGCCCACAGACCCAGCCCGGAAACGCCCATGACCTTTGAAGTCCCAGCCCACAGTGGCAAGCCCACCAGTCGCATTCGTCAAAAGAACGAAGAGACGATCCTCAAGGCTGCCGAAGATGAATTCGCTCGCCACGGGTTCAAAGGTACCAGCATGAATGCCATCGCCCTCAAGGCTGGGCTGCCCAAGGCGAACCTGCATTATTACTTCACCAATAAACTCGGCTTGTACGTGGCGGTACTGAGCAACATCATCGAATTGTGGGACAGCACCTTCAATACCCTCACCGCCGAGGATGATCCGGCCGAAGCCTTGACCCGCTATATCCGCGCCAAAATGGAGTTCTCTCGTCGCCAGCCCCAGGCATCGCGTTTGTTTGCCATGGAGGTGATCAGCGGTGGCGAATGCCTGACCGAGTATTTCAACCAGGATTATCGCGCCTGGTTCAATGGTCGGGCGGCCGTGTTCCAGGCCTGGATCGACGCCGGCAAGATGGACCCGATCGATCCGGTGCACCTTATTTTCCTGTTGTGGGGCAGCACCCAGCATTACGCCGACTTCGCCACCCAGATCTGTCGCGTGACCGGTCGCAGCAAGTTGACCAAGCAAGACATGATCGACGCGGGTGACAACCTGATCCGCATCATTCTCAAGGGCTGCGGCCTGACACCCACTCTTTAAGATCGCCATGCCCTTTACCCTTGCCGGTTTTTGCGAGTACCGCGAAGAAATTCGCAAAAGCCGCTTCATCACCTTCGCCGCGCCCATCACAAGCTCCGCCGATGCCCAAGCGTTCATCGAGCAGCACAGCGACCTGAATGCCACGCACAATTGCTGGGCCTGGAAACTTGGCGACCAATACCGCAGCAATGACGATGGCGAGCCAGGTGGCACCGCCGGGCGGCCGATCCTGGCTGCGATCGAAGCCCAGGCCTGCGATCAAGTCGTGGTGCTGGTGATTCGCTGGTACGGCGGGATTCAACTGGGCACGGGCGGGCTCGCCCGGGCTTACGGGGGCGGCGCGAACAAATGCCTGCAAAACGCCGAAAAAATCGAACTGATCAGCCGTGTGCCGCTGCACTGTAGCTGCGGGTTCGCCGAACTGCCCCTGGTGAAACTGCGCGTCGCCGAATGCGGCGGGCTGGTGAATGAAGAGCGCTTCACCGCCAATGGCGTAGACCTGCAATTGGCCGTGGGTGAAGCTCACATCGAAACCTTGCAAACGCAACTGGCCGACCTGAGCCGTGGACGGATCCTGTTGGAACGCTGAGTTCGCAGGCATGCAACCCTTCAGCGCATCGCGCAATCGTTCAACTTGCCCACATCCACTGTGCACCCGACTGTGGATAACCTGAGCACATTCCTCTGTAACCCTTCTGTCATGCGGGTTTCAGAGGCTTGCTCATTTTTTGTCCAAAGCCCTGCCCAACCGACAAATCCACCTGCAAAACAAAAGCTTGCAGGGGTTTATCACCTTTAGAAGAAAGCCTCGCAGTGCTTATGCCCGCATGTCCAGCTTGCTCACAATAACTGTGGAGCAATCTGTGGATAACCCGTTCATGGCTCCTCCCGCCCCAAGAAGATCACGGCTCGCGGTCGCTTGTTCAATTTTTAACCACCCATTTCAGGGCAAACCGATGCCTGCATGAAACATGCGCGCTCCAACCCGGTGCAGAATTTCCTGTTGCAGGTACCCAGGCCATTCGCAATATGGCCTTGGAGGCAGGACCAAGGTGCTTTTCCTGACCTTATGGCCAGGAAATTGCTTTATCCACAGGCATTCCTGTCCATCGGCTCGAGCCTGTCATGTCCAACCCCGACTCCATCGCGCGCCTGCAACTGCGCAAGATCAGCAAACGCTACCCCGGTTGCCTGGCCAACGACGCCATCGACCTGAGCATCCAGCCCGGCGAAATCCACGCCCTGCTCGGCGAAAACGGTGCGGGCAAAAGCACCCTGATGAAGATTATCTACGGCGTCACCCCTGCCGATTCGGGTGAAGTGATCTGGCAAGGCCAACGCGTCAACCTGCGTAACCCGGCCCAGGCCCGCAGCCTGGGCATCGGCATGGTGTTCCAGCATTTCTCTCTGTTCGAAACCCTCACCGTTGCACAGAACATTGCCCTGGCAATGGGCGCGACAGCCGGTTCGCCAGCCCAGCTGGAACCCCGGATTCGCGAAGTGTCCCGACGCTACGGCATGGCACTGGAACCGCAACGGTTGGTTCACAGCCTGTCGATTGGCGAGCGCCAGCGGGTAGAGATCATTCGCTGCCTGATGCAGGACATTCGGCTGTTGATTCTTGATGAGCCGACCTCGGTGCTCACGCCCGTGGAAGCCGAAGAGTTGTTCGTGACCCTGCGCCGCCTGGCGAGCGAGGGCTGTAGCATTTTGTTCATCAGCCACAAACTCGGAGAGGTGCGAGCCTTGTGCCACAGCGCCACGGTACTGCGGGGCGGGCGAGTTTCGGGGCATTGCACCCCGGCGCACTGCTCGGACCGGGAGCTGGCACAACTGATGGTCGGCGAAGCGGCCGGGCTGATCACGGACTACCCCAAGGTCAGCGCAGACAAAGCCTTCCTGCAAATCAACAAGCTGTCCTGGCACAACCCGGACCCGTTCGGCTGTTCGCTGAGGGACATTGATCTTGAGGTCTGCAGCGGCGAAATCGTCGGCATCGCCGGGGTGGCGGGCAACGGCCAGGATGAATGGCTGGCGTTGCTCAGCGGAGAAACGCAGCTACCCCGCCAGCAAGGCGAAACGATCCGATTCGCCGGTCAACCCGTCGCGCACCTGCGCCCCGATGCCCGTCGTCGACTCGGCCTGGCATTTGTCCCCGCCGAACGCCTGGGCCACGGTGCCGTGCCGCAATTGAGCCTGGCGGATAACGCCTTGCTCAGCGCTTTCCAACAGGGCCTGGTCAGCCATGGGCTGATTCGACGCCGCCAGGTCGAACACCTGGCCGAGGAAATCATCCGTCGCTTTGGCGTGAAGACACCTGACACCCGAACCCCGGCACGCAGCCTTTCGGGGGGCAACTTGCAGAAATTCATTCTTGGCCGGGAAATCCTCCAACAGCCAAAACTGCTGGTGGCCGCGCACCCGACCTGGGGCGTGGACGTCGGGGCGGCGGCGACCATCCATCGCGCCCTGATCGCTCTGCGCGATGCGGGCGCTGCCATTCTGGTGATCTCCGAAGACCTCGACGAACTGTTCCAGATCAGCGACCGCCTCGGCGCCTTGTGCGGCGGGCGCCTGTCGGCCTTGCGCCCCACGGGCGAGACCCGGCTCAGCGACGTCGGCGGCTGGATGGCCGGCCAGTTCGACGCCCCTCAATCCCCTGCCCCCGCGCCGGTATAACGGAGTTCCACATGCTGCTTTCTCTCGAACCCCGCGGCCAGCAATCGCGCCTGATGCTCTGGTGCTCGCCGCTGCTGGCCGCCGTGTTGACCCTGGGCTGCGGCTCACTGCTGTTCATCACCCTGGGGCATGACCCGTTGCAAACGCTGTACACCCTGTTGATCGCCCCGATCAGCGATCTTTATGGCGTGTCCGAGTGGCTGGTCAAGACCTTGCCGATCCTGCTCTGCGCCCTCGGCCTGGCGGTAGCCTATCAGGCACGCATCTGGAACATCGGCGCCGAAGGCCAACTGCTGCTGGGCGCCCTGGCCGGCAGTGCCTTGGCGGTGAACATCATCGGCGTGCAAAGCCGCTGGGCATTGGTGCTGATTCTGCTGACCGGCACCCTGGCAGGGGCGGCTTGGGCCGGACTCACGGCGTGGCTGCGCACGCGTTTCAATGCCAACGAAATCCTGACCAGCATCATGCTCAATTACATCGCCCTTAACCTGCTGCTGTTTTGCGTTCACGGGCCGTTGAAGGATCCGGCGGGTTTCAACTTCCCGGAGTCGGCGATGTTCGGCGAGGCCAGTCGCCTGCCATTGCTGCTGGAGGATGGCCGGGTCCATGCCGGGCTGTATTTTGCCCTGCTGGCGTTGGTGGCGGTGTGGGTCTTGCTGCAGAAAAGCTTCGTCGGTTTTCAGATCAAGGTGCTGGGCCTCGACGCCCGTGCCGCCGGTTTCGCCGGCTTTCGCCAGAAGCCGCTGGTGTGGCTGGCGTTGTTGATCAGCGGTGCGCTGGCCGGGCTGGCCGGCGTCTGCGAAGTGACCGGGCCGATCGGCCAACTGGTGCCCCAGGTGTCGCCGGGCTACGGCTATGCGGCGATTACCGTGGCATTCCTGGGACGGCTCAATCCCATCGGCATTCTGTTTGCCAGCCTGTTGATGGCGTTGCTGTACATCGGCGGCGAGAGCGCGCAGATGTCGCTCAACCTGCCCCAGGCGATCACCCAGTTGTTCCAGGGGATGATGCTGTTTTTCCTGTTGGCCTGCGACGTGCTGATCCTGTACCGGCCACGCCTGAACCTGCGCTGGACCCGGCGCACCCGGACCACCGCCGTACAGGCAGGAGCGCTGTAATGGATATCGACCTGTTGAGCAATATTTTCTACGCCATGGTCCGCTGCGGCACACCCCTGCTGCTGGTGGCCCTGGGTGAACTGGTCTGCGAAAAAAGCGGCGTCCTCAACCTGGGCCAGGAAGGCATGATGCTGTTCGGCGCGGTGATCGGCTTTATCGTCGCGTTCAACAGCGGCAACCTCTGGCTCGGCGTGCTGCTGGCGATGGCTGCCGGGATGCTGTTGTCGGCATTGTTCGCGCTGGTGGCACTGGTGTTCAACGCCAATCAGGTGGCCACCGGGCTGGCGCTGACGATTTTCGGGGTGGGCCTGTCGAGTTTTGTCGGGGCGGCCTGGGTCGGCAAACCGCTGGCGGGATTCGAACCGCTGGCCATTCCCTACCTGAGTGACATCCCCTTGATCGGACGGATGCTGTTTGCCCAGGATCTGCTGGTTTACCTGTCCTTCGCACTGTTTGCCCTGGTGGCGTGGGTGCTCATGAAAAGCCGCACCGGACTGATCATCCAGGCCGTCGGCGAGAACCCCGACGCCGCCAGTGCCATGGGCCTGCCGGTGCTACGAGTGCGGACCCTGGCGGTATTGTTTGGCGGCGCCATGGCCGGGTTGGCCGGCGCCTATCTGTCGTTGGCCTACACGCCGATGTGGGCCGAGAACATGAGCGCCGGCCGTGGCTGGATCGCCCTGGCCCTGGTGGTGTTCGCCAGTTGGCGAGTGTGGCGCCTGCTGCTGGGTGCCTACCTGTTCGGCCTCGCCAGCATCCTGCACCTGGTGGCCCAGGGCTTGGGGCTGGCGATTCCATCGAGTCTGCTGGCGATGCTGCCGTATGCCGCGACCATCGTGGTGCTGGTGCTGCTGTCCCGGGATGCCGTACGCACCCGGTTGTATGCGCCGGTGTCGCTGGGGCAGCCTTGGCAGGCGGGACATTGAGATAGACCGCGGCGCACCTATCGCGAGCAAGCTCGCTCCCACACTAGACCAGGTGAACACTGAGTTCAGTGTTTGACTCAGGCCCCCTGTGGGAGCGAGCTTGCTCGCGATGAGGCTCGAACAGGCAACACCTGAACCAACCCCCACACCACCTCCAGAAACAGGAAAACCCACAACACCGCACTGGCCCCATGAAGCAGCGCATACAGCAGCCAGGCCGCAAACAGAAACCGCCCCACCGCGTCATACCGTCCGTACAGCGGTTGCGGATCACGAATGCGCAGCACCGCCCACACGCAGACAATCGAGCCCAGCAGATTCACCATCAGCATATGTGCCGGCGCAAACGGCGGCAGTTCTCCAGGCAGATCAAATAGCTGAGCCAGGCTCATCAACACACCATGCAACGCCGCAAAGCTCCACGGCGTGGCCAGCACGGCCGACACGATAAGGTCGTACCAGGCGCTGCCGCGCACCACCTGGCGATATTGCATCGAACTCCACATACACGTTGCTCCAGATAATTGGGGAGCGAAAAGGCTAAAGCCTGGGGTATGCTCCAAGGTCAAGCCCTCCGGAGTCGTCCATGCGTATCGGTGAATTAGCCCAAGCCTGCGCCGTCAGTCGAGACACCCTGCGCTTCTATGAACAGCGAGGCCTGATCGCGGCAACGCGCAGTGCCAATGGCTATCGCGATTACCCCGCCGACGTGGTCCAACTGGTGCTCTATATCAAGACCGCCCAGCGCCTGGGCTTTACCCTGGGCGAGATCGGCGCCAGTGTCGCCGCCCTGTGGAACGCCCCCGACCCCGACTGCGCGGTGACACAATTGCTGCAAGACAAACTGAACCTGATCGAAACCCGCATGACCGAACTCGACGCGTTGCGTCAGGAGCTGAAACAACGGCTCGGGCAACGTTGTCCATTAAACCCGTGACCTTTTTCTTTCAAGGATGCCTCTCATGACTTCGGCAAGAAACGCATTGATCATCGGCGCCTCCCGGGGCCTGGGCCTCGGTCTGGTGAAGACGCTGCTCAGCGATGGCTGGAACGTGACCGCCACCGTGCGCAACCCGCAGAACGCAGAAGCTTTGAAGGCGCTAGGCCCGGTGCGCATTGAAAAACTCGACATGGACGACCAGCAAGCCGTCATCGCCCTGAGCCAGCAGCTCAAGGGCGAGACCTTCGACCTGCTGTTCGTCAACGCCGGCGTCAAAGGCCCGGACAACCAGAACCCAGGCGGCGCGACGCTGGCGGAAGTCGGCCAACTGTTCTTCACCAACGCCGTGGCGCCGATCAACCTGGCCCAGCGCTTCGTCGGCCAGATCCGCGACGGCAGCGGTGTGCTGGCGTTCATGAGCTCGGTGCTGGGCAGCGTGACCATGCCCGACGCACCGGAACTGGCGCTGTACAAGGCCAGCAAGGCTGCACTCAATTCCATGACCAACAGCTTCGTCAGCCAACTGGGCGAGCAGGCATTGACCGTGCTGTCGCTGCACCCGGGCTGGGTCAAGACGGACATGGGCGGTGAAGGCGCGGACATCGATGTCGAGACCAGCACCCGCGGGTTGATCGACCAGGTCAATGCCTTCGCCGGCAAGGGCGGGCATCACTTCGTCAACTACAAGGGTGAAACGATTCCCTGGTAACCCACCATTGCTCCTGTGGGAGCGGGCTTGCTCGCGAAGGCGGACCATCAGTCGACATCAATGTTGAATGACAGTCTGCCTTCGCGAGCAAGCCCGCTCCCACATTCGGATCTCGGCAAGCTCTGGAAATCTGCAATACAACCTGAGTAAACTCCACCCTCGCCCACCCAACGGGCGACCCTGGATCAGCAGACAGGGCATCACTGAGCTGGCTAACCTGAACCCACTTTCAGAGGAGCCGGCCACCATGCCTGCGACCCGTACCTGGTTAAAAAATCCCCTCGCCATTTTCACCGCCAACGACCTCGATGCCCATGGCGGTCTCGTCCTGCAGGACGGTGTGATCGTCGAACTGCTGAGGGCCGGCCAACAACCCGCCCAGCCCTGCGACCACATCTTCGACGCGCGCGAGCACGTGATCCTGCCGGGATTGATCAACACCCATCATCACTTCTACCAGACCCTGACCCGCGCCTGGGCGTCAGTGGTGAACCAGCCGTTGTTCCCGTGGCTGAAGACCCTCTACCCGGTCTGGGCGCGGCTGACCCCGGAAAAACTCGCCCTGGCGAGCAAAGTGGCCTTGGCCGAGTTGCTGCTGTCGGGCTGCACCACGGCGGCCGACCACCATTACCTGTTTCCCCAGGGCCTGGAACATGCCATCGACGTGCAAGTGCAAAGTGTCCGTGAGCTGGGCATGCGCGCGATGCTGACCCGCGGTTCCATGAGCCTGGGCGAGGCCGACGGAGGCTTGCCGCCGCAGCAGACAGTCCAGCAGGGCGAGGTGATTCTCGCCGACAGCCAGCGCTTGATCGCCGAGTACCACGAGCGCGATGACGGCGCCCGGATCCAGATTGCCCTGGCGCCCTGCTCACCGTTTTCGGTCACGCCCGAGATCATGCAGGCCAGTGCCGAGCTGGCGGAGCAACTCGACGTACGCCTGCACACGCACCTGGCCGAGACCCTCGATGAAGAGGACTTTTGCCTGCAACGCTTCGGCCTGCGCACCGTGGATTACCTGGACAGCGTCGGCTGGCTCGGACCCCGTACCTGGCTGGCCCACGGCATTCATTTCAACCCGGATGAAATCGCTCGTCTCGGTGCCGCCGGTACCGGCATCTGTCACTGCCCAAGTTCGAACATGCGCCTGGCCTCGGGCATCTGCCCGACCCTGGAGCTCACCGCCGCCGGCGCTCCCGTGGGCCTGGGCGTAGACGGCTCGGCGTCCAACGATGCCTCGAACATGATCCTCGAAACCCGCCAGGCGCTGTACATCCAGCGCCTGCGCTACGGCGCTCAAGCGATCACGCCGGAACGCGTACTGGGCTGGGCGACCCGGGGCTCGGCGCAACTGCTCGGGCGCAGCGATATCGGCGAACTGGCCGTGGGCAAGCAGGCCGACCTGGCGCTGTTCAAGCTTGATGAGCTGCGATTCTCCGGCAGCCACGACCCGATCTCGGCCCTGCTGCTGTGCGGCGCGGACCGGGCGGATCGGGTGATGATCGGTGGGCAATGGCGAGTGATCGACGGGCAGGTCGAGGGATTGGACTTGAAGGGGCTGATTGCCGATCACAGCCAGGCGGCGCGGGAATTGATCGCCGGCATCTAACTTAACATCAATCCCATGTGGGAGCGGGCTTGCTCGCGAAGGCGGGGTGCCATTCAACATAGATGTCGACTGGTACACCGCCTTCGCGAGCAAGCCCGCTCCCACAGTGTGGCTTTGTGCAGGGCTTAAAGACCCAGCAACGACAACATGATAAACGTCGCGAACAACACAAAGTGGGTCATGCCTTCAATGGCATTGGTTTCACCATCATTGAGGTTGATCGCGCTAACGATCAGGGTGATGAAGATCATCACCGTCTGCACCGGCGTCATGGCCATCTGGAAGGGCTGGCCGGTGTAGAGGGCCATGGCCTCCATCACCGGTACGGTGAGGATTACCGTGGACAGCGAAGCGCCCAACGCAATGTTCACCACCGACTGCATGCGGTTCGCCAGGGCCGCGCGCAGGGCGGTGAGGATTTCCGGTGCAGCGGAGATCGCGGCCACCAGGATCGCCGTGACCACTGGCGGTGCGCCCGAGCCTTCCAGCCCCAGGTCGAGGGCCTTGGACATGACTTCGGCCAGGGCACCTATCACCACCACGCCAAACACCAGGGCGCCGATGGAAAGCGTCAGGCTGATGGGTTCAGGCTCGTTTTCCACCGGCTCTTTCTTGCGGCGTTTTTCCGGGTAGCTGTAGCTGAAGAAGTAACTGTGGGGCCCGACCTGCATGCGCAGGAACAGGGTGTACAGCACGATCATCGCGCCGATGGTGAAGGCCGAATACATTTTCCAGTTCTGCTGGGGAATGAACTCCGGCACCACCATCGACACCCCCATGGCCGTGAGAATCATCACGCTGTAGGTGCGCGCCGAATCATCGTTGTAGGCCTGCTCGCCATGCTTGATCCCACCCATCAGCGCCGCCAGCCCGAGGATGCCGTTGATGTCGAGCATCACTGCCGAGTAGATCGTGTCCCGCACCAGTGTCGACGACGCTTCGTTGCTCATCATGATCGCCAGGATCACCACTTCCACCAGCACCGCCGACAGGGTCAGGATCATCGTGCCGTAGGGATCACCGACCTTTTCCGCCAACAGCTCGGCATGATGGGCCACGCGCATGGAGGCGGCGACGATGAAACCGATCAGCACCAGGCCGCCGATCAACGCCACCCCTTGCCCGTTGCCCAACAACCAGTGCTCTAGCGGATAGGCCATACAGGCGGCGATCAGCGCCAGCAACAGCAGTTTTTCTTGCTTGATCAGCGTGAGCATCGCGGGCCTGTCACTGTGAGCGGGGTCATGAGTTACTGACTGTAGGGGGCGGCGAACGTTTCGTTCGAGTGTGACGCACCAGGGAGTGGCGAGTGGCTGGCGGGTGCACCTTTATCGATCTGGAGGGCCTCATCGCGAGCAAGCTCGCTCCCACAGGTTGTGCATTGCCTTTGTGGGAGCGAGCTTGCTCGCGATGGCTGCCCCGAAAAGATCGCAGATTTTGTTGTCCTGTTGGTCAGCATTTTGCATTGGTGCTGCACAGCCAACCTCACAACAAAATGGAGTTCGAGTTCATGCACAAACGTCCCTTGAAGAAGTTGCTTTGCGCCGTCGTCGCAGCCGTCGGCCTGGGCGCCGGCCTGAATGCCAGTGCCGCCGACCCGCTGAAGGTCGGCTTCGTCTACATCGGCCCGATCGGCGACCACGGCTGGACCTATCAGCATGAACAAGGGCGCAAGGAGCTGGCGGCGAAATTCGGCGACAGGATCACCACCAACTACGTGGAAAACGTGCCGGAGGGGGCCGACGCCGAGCGGGTGATCCGCAACATGGCCAAGGACAAATACGACCTGATCTTCACCACCTCCTTCGGCTACATGAACCCGACGCTGAAAGTCGCCAAGCAGTTCCCCAAGGTGATCTTCGAACACGCCACCGGCTACAAGCAGGACAAGAACCTGGGCACGTACCTGGCTCGCACCTACGAAGGCCGCTACGTCGGCGGTTTCCTCGCGGCCAAGATGACCAAGACCAAGAAGATCGGCTACGTCGCCTCCTTCCCGATCCCGGAAGTCATCCGCGACATCAACGCCATCCAACTGGCCCTGAACAAATACAACCCCGGTACCGAGATCAAGGTGGTGTGGGTCAACTCCTGGTTCGACCCAGGCAAGGAAGCCGACGCCGCCAACGCGCTGATCGACCAGGGCGTGGACGTGGTGTTCCAGCACACCGACAGCCCGGCGCCGATCCAGGCCGCCGAACGACGCGGCGTCTATGCGGTGGGCTACGCTTCGGACATGGCCCACTTCGGTCCCAAGGCCGTGCTGACCTCCATCGTCAATGACTGGGGCCCGCACTACATCCAAGCAACCCAAAGTGTGCTCGACCATAACTGGAAATCCCAGGACTACTGGGGCGGCCTGAAGGAAGGCACAGTGAAACTGCCGATCAGCGACCTGGTGCCGGCAGCGGTCAAAGGCGAAGCCGAACAGATCATCGCAGACATCGAGAGCGGCGCGTTCCACCCGTTCACCGGGCCGATCAAGGACCAGACCGGCGTCGAGAAAATCCCCGCGGGCGCGAGCGCCAGCAACGCGGAACTGGCGTCGATGAATTACTACGTCGAAGGCATGAAGGCCGAGATTCCCAAATAGCCTTCAAGCCCAATATCAATCCCATGTGGGAGCGGGCTTGCTCGCGAAGGCGGAGCACCAGTCAACATTGATGCTGAATGTACCGCCGTCTTCGCGAGCAAGCCCGCTCCCACAATGGGGCCTCTATTCCATTTCAGGACAGCCGCATGAACAGCCTGCCCATCATCGACATCAGCCCGCTCTACGGCGATGAGCCCGACGCCTGGCAAGCCGTCGCCGGGCAAATCGACCGCGCTTGCCGCCAGTGGGGCTTTTTCTATATCAAGGGCCACCCCATCAGCGCCGCGCGTATCGCCGAAGTGCTGGGCAATGCTCAACGCTTCTTCGCCCTGCCCGTCGAAGAAAAGCTCAAGATCGACATCACCCAGACCCGCCACCATCGCGGCTACGGCGCCGTCGCCACGGAACAACTGGACCCGACCAAGCCCAGCGACCTGAAGGAAACCTTCGACATGGGCCTGCATTTGCCAGTCGATCACCCCGAGGTGCTGGCGGAAAACCCCCTGCGCGGCCCCAACCGGCACCCCGACCTGAGCGGTTGGGCAACCTTGATGGAGCAGCATTACCGTGACATGCAGGCGCTTGCGCAAACCCTGCTGCGGGCCATGACCCTGGCCCTGGGCATCGACCGGGACTTTTTCGATACGCGCTTCAACGAGCCGGTGAGCGTGCTGCGCCTGATCCATTACCCACCCCGCGATGCCGCCAGTTGCGCCGAACAGCAAGGTGCCGGGGCACACACCGATTACGGTTGCATCACCCTGCTCTACCAGGACGCCGCCGGCGGCCTGCAAGTGCGCAACGTCAACGGCCAGTGGATCGACGCGCCGCCTATCGACGGTACCTTCGTGGTCAACCTCGGCGACATGATGGCGCGCTGGAGCAACGACCGTTACCTGTCTACGCCGCATCGGGTGATCAGCCCCTTGGGAGTGGACCGTTATTCGATGCCATTCTTTGCCGAGCCGCACCCCGACACGCTGATCCAATGCCTGCCCGGTTGCCAGGATGACGCCCACCCGCCAAAGTACCCGACCACCACCTGCGCCGAATTCCTGCTCTCGCGCTTCGCCGACACCTATGCTTACCGACGGGAGCCCCACGCCGTGTAGTGGATCAGCCGGTCAGGTTTTACCCGACAGGGCGGCCAGCCCCCTGTAGAATGCCCGCCATCGCTTCGCTGATGAGAAAAGACCATGTACGACTGGCTGAACGCCCTGCCCAAGGCTGAACTGCACCTGCACCTGGAAGGCTCCCTGGAACCCGAGTTGCTGTTCGCCCTGGCCGAACGCAACAAGATCGCTTTGCCATGGAACGACGTCGACACCCTGCGCAAGGCCTATGCCTTCAACAACCTGCAGGAGTTCCTCGACCTGTACTACCAGGGTGCCGATGTGCTGCGCACCTCCCAGGATTTCTACGACCTGACCTGGGCCTACCTGTTGCGCTGCAAGGCGCAGAACGTGATCCACACCGAACCGTTCTTCGACCCGCAAACCCACACAGACCGTGGCATCCCGTTCGAAGTGGTGCTCAACGGCATCGCCGCCGCCCTCAAGGACGGTGAACAGCAACTGGGCATCACCAGTGGCCTGATCCTGAGTTTCCTGCGTCACCTGAGTGAAGAACAAGCCGAGAAAACCCTCGACCAGGCGCTGCCGTTCCGCGAGGCTTTCGTGGCCGTGGGCCTGGACAGTTCGGAAATGGGCCATCCACCGAGCAAGTTCCAGCGGGTCTTCGACCGCGCGCGCAACGAAGGCTTCCTGACCGTCGCCCACGCCGGCGAAGAGGGCCCGCCCGAGTACATCTGGGAAGCCCTGGACCTGCTGAAGATCCAGCGCATCGACCATGGCGTGCGGGCCATCGAAGATGAGCGACTGATGCAGCGGATCATCGACGAGCAGATTCCATTGACCGTGTGCCCACTGTCCAACACCAAGCTGTGTGTGTTCGACGACATGTCGCAGCACAACATCCTCGACATGCTCGAGCGCGGAGTGAAGGTGACGGTGAACTCCGATGACCCGGCCTACTTCGGCGGCTACGTCACCGAAAACTTCCATGCCCTGCACACCCACCTGGGCATGACCCAGGACCAGGCCAAGCGCTTGGCACAGAACAGCCTGGATGCGCGGCTAGTAAAACCTTAGGCGTCACGATCATTCCCTGTGGGAGCGGGCTTGCTCGCGAAAGCGGAGTGTCAGTCACCTTGTGATCGACTGACACTCCGCCTTCGCGAGCAAGCCCGCTCCCACAGGGGGGGTAGTGTTTAGTCGGCAGCGGTCGCTTCGCTCAACTCCTCCAGCGTCTTGCCCCGGGTTTCCATCCCGAACACCCAGACCACCCCCGCCGCCACGGCGAAGCACAACGCGCCCAGGGCGAAGACACCGCCCTGGCCGGTGATGGGAAACACCTGGCCGGTCACCAGGGGGCCGAGCAGCGAACCGATACGACCCACCGCCGAAGCGAAGCCCGAACCCGTGGCCCGCGCCGAGGTGGGGTACAGCTCCGGCGTGTAGGTGTAGAGCACCGCCCACATGCCAAACAGGAAAAACTGCATCAGCAACCCGGTGCCGATCAACAGGCCGACGTTGCCGCCAAACACCGCGCTCTGTCCATACAGAAACGCCATCACCCCGCCGCCCAGCAAGGTGATGATGCACACCGGCTTGCGCCCCCAACGCTCAACCAGCCAGGCCGCCATCAGGAAGCCGGGAATCCCGCCCAGGGAAATCAGCACGGTGTAATACACCGACTGGGTCACCGCGAACCCCGACTGCTGCAACAACGCGCTGAGCCAGGACGTCAGGCCATAAAAACCGAGCAAGGCAAAGAACCAGACGCTCCAGATCATCATCGTGCGCTGGCGATACAGCGGCGACCAGATCTGCGCCAGGGCCGAAAAGAAATTGCCCGGTGTGCTCTCGACCCTCGGCAGGCGAATCGGCTCCGGCAGGTCGCGCCGTCCCAGCGAGGCCCGGACCTTGTCTTCGATTCGCTTGAGCACGGTGTCCGCTTCATCGTTCCGTCCGGCCTGCTCCAGCCAGCGCGGCGACTCGGGAATGAAGAAGCGAATCGCCAGGACAAACACCGCTGGTACCGCCAGCACCAGGAAGATGTCGCGCCAGCCGATCACCGGCAGCAGAAAATACGACAGCACCCCCGCCGCCACGAAACCCAGCGGCCAGAAGCCGTCCATCAAGGCGATGTAGCGCCCTCGACGCTTGGCCGGGATCAACTCCGAGAGCATCGACTGGGCAATCGGAAACTCCATGCCCATGCCGATCCCCAGCAGGACGCGAAACAGCGTCAAGGTCTGGACGTCCTGGGCGGTGGAGCACAGGTAACTGGCGATGCCCCACAGCACGATGCTCCACTGGAACACCGGCTTACGCCCGAAACGGTCGGCCAGCATGCCTGACAGCGATGCACCCAGCACCATGCCGAAGAAGCTGGAGCTGGCGAGCAGACCGGCCTGGGCGGTGCTCAGGCCGAACTCGGCTTTGATCGAGCCCAGCAGGAACGTCATCATCGCCAGGTCCATGGAGTCGAAGAAAAACGCCAGGGCGATGATGATGAAAATCACCCGGTGATACCCGCTGATGGGTAACCGCTCCAGGCGTTCCGCCGCGCTGTAACCATGAGTGTCCATGCTGCTGCCTCCCCAATCCGAAAAAAATTCCCCGGACCGAGTGTGCGCGAACCTTGCAGGCGACTATTGCTGAATACGACCTGTCGACAGCCCTGAGCGACGCGCCAGGCCTGTTCCCTAGAGCGCCATCTCTACGGCATCCTGCCGGGCGAACCGGTGGATTTCCTGCTGGCCGAGCGTCGTCACCTGCAAGGCCCGCGAATCGTTGGGCAAAGTCAGCCAACCCGACTGCATGAACAGTTGCAGCACCGCTGCCCCCAGCGCGCCACCCAGGTGCGGACGACGCTCGCTCCAGTCCGGGCAAGGACAGGCGACACGGGCGTTGCGATGGGCCAGGGCCTGGATGAACAGGCCACGCTCGGCCAGTTGATTGGCGCCCTTGTGCGTGACGATCACCCGTTGTTCGAACTGCTCGATCCACCCCGCGTCGAGCAGACGCTGGTAGAGATCGGCCGCCAGGGTTCCCCCCAAGTGATCGTCACACAGCCTGGCCCGCATCAACGAAGCGGGGGCCGATGGGGCCTTGGTCGGCATGACCCGGCGCTTGAAGACATCCGGAATCTGCCGGGGCGTACTGACCAGGGTCGCGCTGGCCAGCGCTTCGACGGCCGCGCCGATTTCAGGCGCGGCCAGGCGGAAAAACCGCTTGCGACCCCGGGCTTCGACTTTCAACAGGCCTCCGGCGGACAAGCGCCCCAGGTGCGCATTGGCCGAGGACGGCGACAACCCGGCGAGCAACGCCAACTCTTCGGCCTGGCGGGCCGTGCCATCCATCAAGGCCCACATCATTGCGCTGCGCTTGGGGTCAGCCAGCAGCGTGGCGATCTGGCTGATGCAAGGTGCATGTTCCATGTATTCACTCCCTGTTGAATCATTCGTCTACTGCTCTGGCGCAGGCGGTCGTTAGTATAAGCGCGACGATCGAGCTTTCCTGTCCTCCGGAAACCTTTGGAGGCGATTGTTCATGAGGGAAAAGTCTCTATTTGCGCGCGACTAATGGCCGGCCCCCGTCGGGAGTGGAAATCGCGCCGTCAACTCACCGCAGCGAGCCTGGAGCATGTCCCGCAGAAGTTTGATCGGTTTGCTCAATTGCGCCCGGTGGGCACACAGCAGATTGAGGGGCGCGCGTTCGCATTGCAGGTGCGGCAAGAGGATTTTCAAACGCCCGGCCAGCACGTCAGTGGACACATCCAGCCACGATTTATAGGCAATCCCGCCCCCCGCCACCGCCCAGCGGCGCACCACGTCGGCGTCGTCACTGAAACGGTCGCCGCTGACGGTGAGGCTCACCTCCCGCTTGCCGTCATGAAAAGCCCAGCGGTCATGGACCCGGCTGCCCAGCATGTACAACAGGCAATTGTGTTGGGCCAGTTGTTCCAGTTGATGAGGTTCGCCCTGGCGAGCCAGATAATCCGGTGACGCGCACAGCACTCGATGGTTATCCGGGGCGACCGGCAAAGCCACCAGGCTCGAATCTTCCGGCTCGCCATAACGCAGGGCGATGTCCACCGGCTGCTTGAACAGGTCGGCGATGCGATCGCCCAGTAGCAGTCGCACCGTCAGCCCGGGGTGCTCGCGCTGGAACGCATCCAGCCAGGGCAATAGCAGGTTGCGTCCCAGGTCCGACGGCGCGGACAACTGCAACACCCCGCTGACCTGGTCCTGGCCGCTGGTCAACAACCGCCGGCCTTCGTCAAGGCTGCTCAATGCGGCCCGGGCATATTCGAGGAAACCCTCGCCTTCGGCCGTCAGGCGCAAGCTGCGGGTGGAGCGGGCCAGCAGCCGGGCGCCGAGGTGCTGCTCGATCCGTTTCAACGCGGCACTGGCCACTGCCGCCGACAGGTCCATGACCCTGGCCGCGGCCGAAAGACTGCCCAGGTCCGCTGCCCGGACAAACAATTGCAAGTCATCGAAGCGAAGCATCGCGCGCCCATTCTCAAAAGAATATTGAAAGAGCCTGTTGTTTTAGCCGGTTTTATCTCGGCTATAAATAGCTAAACATGGCCTTCATCGAAACTCACCTCACGGAGCCGCTTCATGAAAGCCATTGCCTACTACCACTCGCTACCCATCACCGACCCACAATCGCTCCAGGACATCGAGCTGCCGGAACCGGTCGCCGGTCCCCGGGACCTGCTGGTGGAAGTCAAGGCCATTTCGGTCAACCCGGTGGACACCAAGGTCCGCCAGAACGTCCAGCCCGAAGATGGCGTCGCCAAGGTGCTGGGCTGGGACGTGGCCGGCGTGGTCAAGGCGGTGGGCAGCGAAGTCACGCTGTTCAAGGCCGGGGACAAGGTGTTCTACGCCGGTTCCATCGCCCGGGCCGGTGGCAACAGCGAATGGCACGTAGTGGATGAACGCATTGTCGGCCACATGCCCAAGACTCTCGGTTTCGCCGACGCGGCGGCGTTGCCGTTGACGGCCATCACCGCCTGGGAATTGTTGTTTGAGCGCCTGCACATCCAGGAAGGCCAGGACAACCAGGGCCAGAGCCTGTTGATCGTCGGTGCCGCGGGCGGCGTGGGGTCGATCCTGACGCAACTGGCCAGCCAACTCACCGGGCTGAAGGTGATTGGCACCGCGTCCCGGGCGCAAACCCAGGAATGGGTGCGCAACCTGGGTGCCGACCTGGTGATCGACCACAGCCGCCCCTTGAGCGAAGCATTGAAGGAAGCAGGCCAGCCCCAGGTGACTCACGTCGCCAGCTTGACCCAGACCGACCAGCACCTGGACCAACTGGTCGAAGCCCTCGCCCCCCAGGGCAAACTGGCGCTGATCGACGATCCCAAGGCGCTGGACGTGACCAAGCTCAAGCGCAAGAGCCTGTCGTTGCATTGGGAATTCATGTACACCCGCTCGCTGTTCGAAACGGCTGACATGCTCGAACAACACAAACTGCTCAACCGCGTGGCCGCGCTGATCGACGCCGGCACCCTGAAGACCACGGTGGGCGAGCATTTCGGCACCATCAACGCCGAGAACCTGCGCCGGGCCCACGCGTTGTTGGAAAGCGGCCAGTCCAAGGGCAAGATTGTGCTTGAAGGCTTCTGACTGTACATCAACCCCGCCGAGCTCTGTAGGAGCTGTCGAGCGGAGCGAGGCTGCGATCTTTCCCCTGACACTTGAGTCGCAAGCGAAAGATCAAAAGATCGCAGGCTTCGCCAGCTCCTACAGAAACCAGCGGGAGCAAACTCCCTCGCCATTATCCGGCGACTAACCGTCAGTCCGAGAATTGACCGTTGTCACAACTCCGATCGTATTCGGGTCTACACTCGAGGCCTTTGCAACGTAATCTTTTCGTGAGGAGGTCAGCAATGAAGATCCTGATAAAAGAAGTGGCAAAAAACCAATGGCAAGTGCGTCTTGACCGGCACGTCGTCACCTTCCGTACCGAGGCCGAAGCCCAGGCTTTCGCCACAACCTTGCAAGCGCGGATCCTCGCGCCCCATCATTTCCCCGAACAGCAGCAGCGCGCGGCCGGCTGAATCAGCCCTCGCGACTGGCCTGGGCCAATGCCCGGGCATTTTGCAGGCGACGAGTCAGCATCGCCGCGCTCACCACCAACAGCCCGCAAAGGCTGATGACCAGCGCCATTGGCACGGCGGTGCCGTTATGCAGCGCCGCTACCAACGCGGCTGCCCCGGCGGCGACGGAAAACTGCAGGCATCCCAGCATCGCCGAAGCACTGCCGGCCCGGGCGCCCTGCCCGTTCATGGCGCAGGCCGAGGCATTGGGCAGGATGCAACCCAGGCTGGCGATGCAGACAAACAGCGGAACCAGAAGCGGCCACAACTGCGCAGGTTGCAATGAACTGACGGCCAGCAGGCTCAGCCCCGCGCCCAGGTAGACCCATACCGCGCGGCTCAGCAGGAACGCCGGGCCGCGCCTGGACAGCAGCCGGGCGTTGACCTGGGCGACCAGGATGAAGCCCGCCGCGTTGGTGCCGAACAGCCAACCGAAATGTTCGGCCGGTACACCGTAGAGCTTGATGAAGACGAAAGGCGAACCGGCGATGTAGGCAAACATCCCGGCGATAGCGATGCCCCCCGTCAGCGCATGGCCGAGGTAGACGGCGTCGGTCAATAACCGTCCATATTGGCGCAACGCCCCCGACAACGGTTGCCGGGGTACATGATCCGGCAGGCTTTCCGGCAGCCACAGGGCCACGGCCGTCGACGCCAGCGCACTGAACACGGTCAGGGCAATGAAGATCGATTGCCAGCCATGCAGGTTCACCAACAACCCACCGAGCATCGGCGCGAGAATCGGCGCCAGGCCCATCACCAGCATCAACTGCGAAAACACCTTGGCCGAACCCACCGCGTCGCATTTGTCGCTGACCACCGCCCGGGAAATCACCATCCCGGCGCATCCGCCCAAGGCCTGGACGAAGCGGGCACCGATCAGCCATTCGAGGTTCGGCGCATAGGCGCAGGCCAGGGACGCCAGGGTGAACAAGCCGACGCCCGTCAGCAGCGGGATGCGCCGCCCGAAGCGATCCGCCACCGGCCCATAAGCCAGTTGACCGATGGACAAGCCGAGGAAATAGGCCGCCAGGGTCAACTGGATGTGTTTTTCGTCAGTACCGAAGGCGGTGGCCATCGCCGGAAAGGCGGGCAGGTAGAAGTCGATCGCCAAGGGACCGAAAGCGCTCAAGGCGCCAAGAATCAGAATGGTGCGAAGGTTCATCGGGCGTCCAGCTCAGGCGTCGTTCGACAGCCCGACAGTCTAGCCGTGCCGGGCGCTCTTGAACATTCCGATAGGTCGCTAACGATTAAAAAACTTCAGGCAGGACTCACCTCATAGCCTTCTTCCTTGATGGCCGCGAGCACGGCATCGGTCGCCAACGAGCTCTGGACCCGGACGGTCTTGGCACCCAGGTCGACTTGCACGTCCGCCGCCGGGTCCTTGGCCTGGACAGCCTGGGTGATGGCCTTGACGCAGTGACCACAGGACATGCCCTGGACATTGAATGTTTGCATGGGATGACTCCTTTGGATTGAGGTTGTTGCCAGTCTCAAGCTTGCCATCATGGCAAGGTCAAGTTCTGACAAAAACTGCCGGGCTGGCAATCGGCATCGCCCTCAGCCAAGCTGCACACATCAAGGATTTCACACCGGAGGTTCAGCCATGCGCTGGTCAGCGTTCAGCCTGTTTTGCATGCTCGGTTTTTCAGCGGTGGCGCCCCAGGCCTCGGCCGTCGGCGAAGACTATGGCGTGTTGATCATTTCCCGAGAGCGCCTGGAAGTGGCGACCAGTTGCGAAATCGGCATCTACATTCAGGATCAACTCTCGGCCAGGCTGTTCCAGGAGCAGAGCACCTCGTTCAACCTGCCGCCGGGCCAGTTTTCCTTGCGCCTGAAATTGCTGCCGGGACAGGCCCCGGGTTGCAACCCGGGCATGCTCGCGCCAGGGTCGCAGAACATCACCCTCAAGGCCGGGGACATCTTGAAGTTCCGCATCGCGATGAATGAACAAGGTATGTACCTCAAGCAGGCTGGGCTGGGTTACTGACACGCCACTCGAACTTGTGGCTGCGAGCCCCTGTGGGAGCGAGCTTGCTCGCGATGGCGATCTAACACCCACCATGGATGTCGACTGACCTACCGCTATCGCGAGCAAGCTCGCTCCCACAGAGGATTGGCGCTTGACCTTGCCAGCATGGCAAGGTTGATCCTGTAGTCATTCACTACAGGGAGCGTGACCGATGTCCGAATCCACCACATTCGATCTACCCATTGCCGGCATGACCTGCGCCAGCTGCGCCGGGCGGGTCGAGCGAGCCTTGAGCAAAGTCACCGGTGCCAGCGCCGTCAGCGTCAACCTGGCGACGGAGCTGGCGCGTGTCCAGGCCCCCGAAGGCAGCCTGCCGGCCTTGAAGCAGGCCGTCGAACAGGCAGGCTATAGCGTTCCGGTTCACACCCTGGAACTGAACATCGAAGGCATGACCTGCGCCTCCTGTGTCGGCCGGGTCGAACGGGCCTTGGGCAAGGTCGACGGCGTGAACAGCGTCAGTGTCAACCTGGCCAACGAGCGGGCTCACCTCGAACTGCTCGGCCAGGTGGATGCGCAAACCCTGATCGATGCGGTCAAGCGCGCCGGCTATGACGCCACCGTCTGGCAGGCCGAGCAGGTCGCCGACACGCAGAACAACCGTCTGAACCGTGAACGCCTGGCCCTGGTGCTGGCGATTGTGCTGTCGGTGCCGTTGGTGCTGCCCATGTTGCTGCAGCCGTTCGGCGTGCATTGGATGCTTCCGGCCTGGGTGCAGTTCGCCCTGGCGACGCCGGTGCAGTTCATCTTCGGTGCGCGTTTCTACGTCGCCGCCTTCAAGGCCGTGCGGGCCGGTGCCGGGAACATGGACCTGCTGGTGGCCCTGGGCACCAGCGCTGGCTACGGCTTGAGCCTCTATGAATGGGCGATCGCCCGTCCCGGCAGCATGCCGCACCTGTATTTCGAGGCCTCGGCCGTCGTGATCGCCCTGGTGTTGCTCGGTAAATACCTGGAAAGCCGCGCCAAGCGCCAGACCGCCAGCGCCATCCGCGCCCTCGAAGCCTTGCGCCCGGAACGGGCGATCCAGGTGATCGATGGCCAGGAGCGGGACGTTGCCATCAGCGCCCTGCGCTTGAATGACCTGGTGCTGGTCAAGCCCGGCGAACGCTTCCCGGTGGACGGCGAAGTGCTGGAAGGCCAGAGCCACGCCGACGAAGCGCTGATCAGCGGTGAAAGCCTGCCGGTGCCCAAGCAGCCCGGCGACAAGGTTACCGGCGGCGCCATCAATGGCGAAGGCCGGCTGCTGGTCCGCACGCAAGCCCTGGGCACCGAAACCGTCCTGGCGCGCATCATCCGCCTGGTGGAGGACGCCCAGGCCGCCAAGGCGCCGATCCAGAAACTGGTGGATAAAGTCAGCCAGGTCTTCGTACCGGTGGTGCTGGTGCTGGCCCTAGCGACGTTGATCGGTTGGTGGCTGTACGGTGCGCCACTGGAAACAGCGCTGATCAACGCCGTCGCCGTGCTGGTGATCGCCTGCCCCTGCGCCCTGGGCCTGGCGACGCCCACGGCGATCATGGCCGGCACCGGTGTGGCTGCGCGCCACGGGATTCTGATCAAGGATGCCGAGGCCCTGGAACGCGCCCATGAAGTCACGACCGTGGTGTTCGACAAGACCGGCACCCTGACCTCCGGCACCCCGCGTATCGCCCACTTGACGGCCCTGGACGGCGATGAAGATGCGTTGCTGAAAATGGCCGGCGCGCTGCAACGCGGCAGCGAACACCCGCTCGCCAAAGCCGTGCTGGACGCCTGCGCCGAGCGCGGCCTGGATGTGCCGGATGTCAGCGACAGCCAGTCCCTGGCCGGGCGCGGCATTGCCGGCAACCTCGCTGGGCACCGCCTGGCTCTGGGCAATCGCCGTCTGCTGGACGAGTTGGGCCTGAACCCCGGCTCGCTGGCCGAATCCGCACATGCCTGGGAAACCGAAGGCCGTACGTTGTCCTGGCTGCTCGAACAAGGCGCGACGCCGCGGGTGCTAGGCCTGTTCGCCTTCGGTGACACCCTCAAGCCCGGCGCTCTCGCCGCCGTACAGGCCTTGAATGAACAGCACATCGCCAGCCATCTGCTCACCGGCGACAACCAGGGCAGCGCCCGGGTAGTGGCCCAGGCGCTGGAGATTTCCAATGTCCATGCCGAAGTACTGCCAGCGGATAAATCCGCCATCGTCCAGCAATTGAAGCGCCATTCGGTGGTGGCCATGGTGGGCGACGGCATCAACGACGCCCCGGCCCTGGCCGCCGCCGACATCGGCATTGCCATGGGCGGCGGCACCGACGTGGCGATGCACGCCGCCGGGATCACCCTCATGCGTGGCGATCCACGACTGGTACCGGCGGCGCTGGACATCAGCCGCAAGACCTACGCCAAGATCCGCCAGAACCTGTTCTGGGCGTTCGTCTATAACTTGATCGGCATCCCCCTGGCCGCGTTCGGCTTGCTCAACCCGGTGCTGGCCGGCGCGGCCATGGCCCTGTCGAGCGTCAGTGTGGTGAGCAATGCGTTACTGTTGAAATTCTGGACACCCAAGCAGTTGGAGGACAAGCGATGAACATCGGCCAAGCGGCCCGCCAGAGCGGCCTGAGCGCGAAGATGATCCGCTATTACGAATCCATCGGTCTGCTCAAGGCCGCCCATCGCACCGACAGCGGCTACCGGATCTACGGCGCCGATGACCTGCACACTCTGGCGTTCATCAAGCGCTCCCGCGACTTGGGGTTTTCCCTGGAAGAGGTCGGCAAATTGCTGACTCTCTGGCAAGACCGCCAACGGGCCAGCGCCGACGTCAAGGCCCTGGCCCGGCAACACATCGATGAGCTGAACCAGAAAATCCGCGAACTGGCCGAACTGCGCGACACCTTGCAAGACCTGGTAGAGCACTGCCACGGCGACCACCGTCCGGATTGCCCGATCCTCAAGGAACTGGCGTCGGGGTGCTGCAAGAGTTGATGCCCACAAAGAAACAATGCTGTGAACAGCCGAAGCAAAACGGTGGGAGCGAGCTTGCTCGCGATGACGGCAGCACATTCAACATCGATGCAAGCTGCCACACCGCTATCGCGAGCAAGCTCGCTCCCACATCTATGGTCCTCTCAGTTTCTGCAATACTGAATTTGGATGCGTGATTGGCTTGCCGCAATCTATTCGGCGTCGAAAAGATAAATTCGCGCCGCGATGAAAATCGCGCCTGACAGTCCTGATTAGGGTAGATCGGCTTTAGAGCCGTGTGGGAGCCCAGGTTTTCTGTCAGGTCGGTAGGCCGTTTACGTCATCTGTTATCCAGCATCGCAAAACCAGGTGGGTGGTGCTCGGTAACGCAGGGTCAAGCGTTCTGTGCGCTTGGCCCTGCCTCATATATTCCATGGGTGTGCGCTAAGGCCCAGGCTATGCGCGCCAATTTATTCGCCAACGCACACACCACAACATTGCGGTGGTGACGAGCTAACAGCCCGCGTACCCAATCCGCCAAGTGCCCGGTTTGTTTATCCAGGTGATTGATAAAGGTCTGGCTGCATTGCACAAGCAATCGTCGCTGATTACGGTCGCCACGCTTGCTGATGCCTAGTAAATGCGGCTTCCCGCCAGTAGTGAGTTGCTTGGGTACCAGGCCTATCGAGGCGGAGTAGTCACGGCCCCGTTTGTACTGTTTGCCGTCACCTATTTCTGCAGCCAGGGCGCTGGAGGTGATCGGGCCGACGCACGGCATCGTCATCAACCGTGTAGCCAGATCGTCTTCAGCGACCTGGCCTTCCAATTCTTTGGTTAACGCCTTAACTCGTTCATCGAGATAGCTGAAATGAGCGTGAAATTGCTCAAAGAGACGAATGACCGGCACAGGTGCGCGGAGCTCCTCCAGGACTTTGGGCAGTTCTCTGATTGATTTGAAGGTCGGCTTCAAGCTAACCCCCCACTCAAGCAGAAAAGCGTGAATGCGATTGACCGTGGCGGTCCGATCTCGCATGAACGCTTCACGGGTCATATTGAGCATGCTGAGTGCTTGCTGAGCCTCGGTTTTTAGCGCAACGAAGCGCATCGCAGATCGACTGGCGGCTTCGCCAATAGCCTCTGCATCGACATAGTCGTTCTTGTTGCTTTTGACGTAAGGACGTACATGTTGGGCTGCTATGAGTTTGGGTTGATGGCCACAACTGACTGCGAATCGGCCCATGAAATGCGCACCGCCGCAGGCTTCCATAGCCAGGGTGCAAGGGGGCAGTTGAGCAATGAAGGCAAAAACCTGAGCGCGTGAAACCTTGGCACGGAACAGGTGGCGCCCGCGGTTATCTTGACCGTAGAAGTGGAAGCAGTTTTTGCCTAGATCCAAGCTGGTAATAGCAAGATTGTCAGTATTCATGGCGGCGGTCTCCGGTAGATCCCCCAGTGAAAGCTTAGCTTTCACTGGGGGGAGGTCTGAGAGGACCATTTCATTAGG
>NZ_FOVS01000066.1:0-10843 GCF_900115235.1 Pseudomonas sp. NFACC24-1 | reverse complement strand
TGAAGGATTGCGATGCCTTGTCCCAACAAGCCAATCGACTGAAGCAACTGGTGGACAGCTTCAAGATCTGACCCCAGTCGAAAGCCGAGCCACCGCCTTCGCGAGCAAGGGACCGGCGGTTCGATCGTTCCCACGCTCCTGCGTGGGAATGCCGCCAGGGACGCTCCGCGTTCCGCTTCTGGAAGGTGACGCAGAGCGTCACGGGATGCATCCCCACGCAGAGCGTGGGGACGATCAGCTTCAATCCAGTCGGGCTGACACTTTAGCGAGCAAGTCCGCTTCCACAGAGGATTGGCGGTTCGATCGTTCCCACGCTCCTGCGTGGGAATGCCACCAGGGACGCTCCGCGTTCCGCTTCTGAAAGGTGACGCAGAGCGTCACGGGATGCATCCCCACGCAGAGCGTGGGGACGATCAGTTCACCGGCAACTGACCCGCCGCCTTCGCGAGCAAGCCCGCTCCCACAAGGGACGGGTGCTTATTTGAACATCTCCTGCACATTCCCCATCGCCTCATCGGCGAAGCCCTGGAGGAAATCCCTGAAGCCCGACGGGGTGTGGGCGTCGGTGTGGTCGGCGATGATGGTCCAGGTGGCACGGCAGCGGTTGTCTGCCAGGGGTTCGACGCGCATGGCCGCCCACAGGTTGTCGATGCCCAGGGTGTTGTAGATCAGCGTCCAGGTCATGTGCATGGCCTGGTCGTCACGGCTGTTGAGCTGTTCCACCACCAGGTTCTGCCCATCGCGGAAGAATTTCTTGCGCAGGGACCTCACGCCCTCGCCGGTCATTTCGATGTGCTCCAGGGCCGGGATGAAGCGGTTGAATCCGCCAAAATCACCCACCACGTCCCAGACGCGCGCCGCGTCGGCCGTGACCTCCACCGAGGTTTCGACCTGGCAGGCGTGGGGGTTTTTGATCAGGGTGTCGGGTTGCAATGCACTCATGGTCTTGCTCCTTGCTTTGGGTTGAGGGTGTTTCAAATGAAGTCGATGGCCTTGAGGTAGTCGGCGCCGCGACGTAGCAGGGCCGGGGACTTTTCCGGATAGCTGGCGCCCATCTGCCGCACGCCGGCACGGGCGTTGTCGTGGCTGATCAGCGAGATATCGCCGATGTCCTCCTCGAAGCCGTTGAGGTAGAAACCCAGCACGCCAAACAACGCATTGTCGGCATCGACCCGCGCCAGTTGCCGTTGCCACTCGGCGACGCTCACCAGCGAAAATTCCCGGCCGCTATCGCGAAATGACGCGACGTAAGCGTCCCAGCTCAAAGGCTGCGGGTTGTGCAGGTTGAACACCGCTTGGGTGGGCTGGTAGCGGCTGGCGTGGAAGGCGATGAAGCGGGCCAGGAAATCCACCGGCATCAGGTCGAAATTGAGTGACAGGTCTGGCACCTGGCCGAGTTGGATCGAGCCCTTGAGCATCAGCATCAAGCGATTCTTGTGGGGCTGGCAGACCCCGGTCAGGCTGTTGAAGCTGATGTTGCCGGGGCGGAACAGGTTGACCCAGACCCCGCGATCGCGGGCCCGTTGCAGGATCCGTTCGCCGACCCATTTGGACAGGTTGTAGCCGTTCTTGATGTAGATCGGCGGCGTCTCGGCGGCCGGCTGTTCCAGCACCTGGCCGTCGGCATCCAGGGCACTGGAGGCGGACAGCGTGGAGACGAAATTGAAGATTTTCTTGCTGCGCCCTTCACACAGGCGCAAGCACTCGAAAATCGGCTCGACGTTGTCCCGCGCCAACGACCCGTAGTCGAGTACATGGTTGACGTGGGCGGCGTTGTGCACCAGCGCTCCGAAAGTGCTATCGATGCGGGCGTAGACGTCGTCCGGCAAACCCAATTGCGGTTGGGTGATGTCGGCGGCGTACACGCTGACACGGTCCAGGTCCAGGTGGGTCAGGTGATTGTCCCGCAGGGCCTGGGAGAAACGTTCAGCCGCGCTGTGTTCGGCGCTCGCGCGTACCAGGCACGCGACTTCCGTGGCGCCCCAGGCCAGCAGCGCTTCGACGATGTGCACGCCGAGAAAGCTGTTGGCGCCGGTCACCACCACCTTGTGCACATCGCCGCATTGGCTGATGGGCAGCGGATCAAGGTTGAGCTCGGCCTCGGCATCGATGAAGGCCTGGGGGCTGAGGACCGATGCGTTGCTGTGTTCCGGGTCGTCCAGCAGCTTCGCCAAGGTCATCAGCGTCGGTGCCTCGATGAAGCGGTTGATCGACAGGCTGCGGCCGAACACCTGGCGGATGCCCAGCAGCAGTCGCGACAGCAGGATCGAGTGCCCGCCAAGGTTGAAGAAGCTCTCGTCGGTGGCGATGTCGTCGACCGGCAATTCAAGCAGCTCGGCCCACAGTTGCTGCAGTTGTGTTTCCAGGGCGTTCTGCGGTTGGCGCCGTTGGCCGTCGACGTGCACTTGCACCGCCATGGCGAGCAATGCCCGGCGATCGACCTTGCCGTTGCTGGTGTAGGGCAGGCTGGGCAATTCGACGTAGGCCGCCGGGTGCATGTAGCTGGGCAAGCTGTTCTGCACATGCTCGCGCAGCGCCTGGAGGGCCGCGCCGGGGTGCGCCTGTTCGGGGTGAACCAGGAACGCCAGGATCCGCCGCTTTTCATCGACCCCCACCGCCACCTGGCGAAACAGCTGGCTGTCGCGCAGGCAGTGTTCGATTTCCTCGGGCTCGACCCGAAAACCGCGGATCTTCACCTGGTTATCGCGGCGGCCGCACAGTTCGATGCCGTTGTCGGTCCACTGGCCGATATCGCCGGTGCGATAGACCCGCAGCGCTTGCCCGGTGGGCAGCGTCAGGTCGTGGTAACGCGTCGCGGTCAGCGCCGGATCGTTCAGATAGCCGAGGCCGACGCCCGGGCCGGCGATGTACAACTCGCCGGCGACACCCTGGGGAACCGGTTGCAACTGTTCGTCCAGGATCAGGACCCGGCCATTGGCGATGGGCACGCCGAGGTTGCGGTTGTTGTCGCCGACACCGAACTGGCGTGTGGACGCCAGCACCGTGGTTTCGGTCGGGCCGTAGATGTTGTGGAACTGGCATTGTGGCGCGAGTTGCTCGATCACGAACGGCTCGCAGACATCGCCCCCGGTGATCAGGTGTGTCAGGCCCAGCGGCGTATCCAGGGGCATGACGCTCAGCAGCGCAGGCGGCAGAAAGGCGTGGCTGATGTGCTGCTGGTGAATCAACGCGACCAATTGCTGCGGGTCGCGGCGCTGGTCTTCGCTGGGCACCACCAGCAGGGCGCCGTGGATGAAGGTCGGCAGGATATCCAACAGCGACGCGTCAAAGTTGATGGTGGAAAACTGCAACGCCCGGCTGTCGCGCTGCAACCCGACGTAGTCGCCGTACCAGGCACAGAAATGGCTGAGGTTGCGGTGGCTGAGCAACACGCCTTTGGGTTGGCCGGTGGTGCCGGAGGTGTAGATCGCCACGGCCGGTTCGTCGATGTTCACCGTGCGGCGGATCAGCGAAGCCGGGATGCCGGGCTTGGGCGCTGGCAGTTGATGGACATTCAGCGTTGGCACCGAGAGGTCGCCGAGGTCGCTGTTGCCGTCGTGCAGCAGCAGGTCCGCCTGGGCATTTTCCAGGATGAAGCGCCGACGTTGCGCCGGATGCTGCGGGTCCAGCGGCAGGTACACCGCCCCACAGCCCAGCACCGCCAGGATCGCCGCATACAGGTGCGCGGACTTGGGCAGGCAGACACCGATCACCAAGGGGCGCTTGGCCGCGCCGCTTAACCTCTGCAACATCGGCTGTTGCAACCCCAGCGCCAGGCGGCGCAAGGATTTGTAGTCGATGAATTGCCCATCGACCCACAGGGCTGGTTGCGTCGCGTCATCGAGCAGGCGTTGTTCAATGCTGTGCATCACTGGCACGTCGGCGGCGGCCAGTAGCCAGGGCACCGCCGGCCGATTGAGGCCGTGCTCGAAGGCCAGCGGCTCCAACGCATCGAGCCCGAGCAGGGGCTGGTCGACAGCGTCAGCGTCTACCGTTGGCCAGTGATCGAAACAGGTTTCGTCCCGGGATAACTGGCTGACCAGCCGTGCGCCGGTCTCGACCAGCGTCGCCAGCGTACGCAGGCGCAAGGACTGGCCATTGCCATCGCGTTGCGGCGCGATCACTTCCTGGCACAACAGCCGCTGCCCACCGTCGCGAAAAACCAGTACCGGTTGCGGCAATGCTTCAGCGGGCAGCGTGCACAGCGCCACGCGGATCTGGAGGCGCGAGCGGGCTTCAATGGCTTGTGGTGTCGTCCCGTCGTCGATCAACAGGTCGACCGCATCGTGGCCGGCCGGCGAGTGCCGAACCACTGCGTGGCCGTGCAGCTCCAGTTCGTGGGCCAGTTCGGTCATGGCCTGGCTGGTGCCAGGCACTGCAATGTCGAGGCGTCTCATCGGAAGGTCCTCATGGAGTCAGGTAATCAGCAAGGGCGTCGCGTACGCAGGGCGACGCGAGCATCGAGCTGCCGCGGAAAAAGCGCGTGATGTTGCCCACCAACGGGTGAAAACGATTGATGGGGTACGCCAGCGCACTGGCGTCTTCACGCAACGACTGGCGTACCGATTCGTCGACGGGCAGGTGCGCGATCAGCTCGAAGTCGAACGCTTGTTGCAGGTCGCTCGCCAGGTACTGGGCGATGAAACCGGGCATCAAGCGCGCGATCGCTGCGCGATCCTCTTCGGGGGCGGTGCGCCAGTACATCTGCACCAGTCGCGTCCAGAAACCGGAGTGCCGGCCTTCGTCGAGCAAGTGATCGGCCATCAACCCCTTGATCGAAGCCTTGACCGAATCGTCCCGGGCGAAGGCGGCCACTTCGTTGGTCACGGTGTTCTCGGCGATGGCGATGCAGATCAGCTCCACGGCGCTGAGCAAATGCTCCGGCGCTCGGGCCAGGGTCGCCGGTATGGCGCGGCTGAGTTCGATCTGCCCAGGCAGCGGGATGGGATCGATGCCGGTCATGTCGATGGTCTGCTGCATGAAGTCCATCGCCACCAGCGCGTGGTAATCCTCGTCCACCACCACGGTCATCGCGTCGTAGCGGCAGGCGAACGGGAATTCGATGCCGAAGCGGTTCTTGGCGATGCGCCGGGCGGTGTGGTCCACCAGTTCGGTCTCGAAAATCACCACGTCGTTGATGAACTTGTAGAGGCTCTGCACCAGCACAAAGTCGCGCAGTTGCGCACAGTGGCTGAGGAACGTCTGGCTGTGCACCAGCGGTTGGCGGCTCATGGGGAAAATCAGCTTGTCGTCGTCTTCGACCCGCCGCCGTGGCCGAGTACGGATCGTGGCGCGGCTCTCCCAGGCGTCGGCGAAGGATTGGTAGGGGATGGCGTTCATGGCGTCACCTGCGCAACCGGTTGGGTCATGCTCTGGCGCAGGCCGTCCCACAAGGCCGCGCGGCTGTGGACGGCGGCGAGGGCGGCGGCCAGGACTTCGGTTTCGCGCTGCGGGTCGCCATCGATCAGCCGTGCCAACAGTTTTTCTGCCGCCGGCCCGTGGTCTTCGGAATCGACTTCGATGTGCCGTTGCAGGTAATAACGAAAGGTCGGTGCCTGATCCAGGCCAATGCCCCAGGCGTCCAACATGCGCTGGAACATCTGCGGGATGACACTCTCGCGACCATGCACGAAGGCGGCGGCCACGCTGTGGGCCGGGGCATGCAGGGCGGTGTGCAAGGTCTGGCGGACGAACCGCGCCGCCGCCGGTTCGACCTCGACACTGTCCAGCGCGGTCTCGGGGCTGACGCCTTCCTGCTGCAGGGTGATGAACTGCTCGATGGCGCGGGTATCGGCGCCGATTTCCCGCATGGCATCCAGGTACAGTTCGAAATGGCTGCAATAGCCGGCGCCAGGGCGGTCATCCGACTCTTCCCCCAGCACGATTTCATTGATCAAGCGGGCCGCGTGGGGGTCGGCCGGCGGCAGCCAGGGCAGGTGGACACAGGTGAGCTCACGTTGCAGTCGCTTGGTCAGCGACATGAAGTCCCAAACGGCAAAGACATGGCTTTCCATAAAGCGGCGTAACAGATCGATTGATGTAATCTCGGAAAAAACCGGGTGTTGGCCAAGTTCGTGTTTTTTGAGAGATAGTTGTTCTTTGGATGGCTGCATTGGAACGTCCTCATCAATGATGTTTTGTCCGGAAGGCGGCTCGTTAGTTAGTGAGGGCGAGCGGGTGCCTGAACCGAAATCCATGAATTGCCAAAGTGGCTTAAGCATTCTCTTTAAATCGTGCTTTCGGCTTGCGATGCCAATGTTTGCTTGGGTTGTCGCATGTCGGAAGGGCCGCAAGTAACGCGGCGAATAAAAAACTAATACACGGAGCAAGTAAGCGGCAAGTACTTTTTTAATTATTTAAAGTGGGCATTTTATTGGGCGCGAAGAGGGCTTTTAAAACTTTTAATATAAGTTTTATTGAGGCGAAGAAGCTCCTTCCGATTTAGGAGTATCAGAATCGAATAGTTCGAGTGAATGCCTCACTCGGAGCACTTCAGGGATCGGGGAGTAAGGAAGTTTTATGTTATGGGCAGGACGTCGGTCGGACATCCGATCATCCCGCCGGTTGGACGACGCTCCTTGCGTATTGGCTTCGATTCGCCTGGCCTCAGCCAGGCGTTGACTTCTTCAGGTCTGTTTTGAATCGACAAGCGCAAGAGTGAGCCCAAATCGATGGCAGTGCCATTGAACTGATGGGGCGACGAGCCGCAGCCACGGCGAGGCCGTGCCGCGCTGGCGACAAGTGAGTCGGAAGGATATGTAAGAAATTTTTACGCCGGACGGAGCGCCGACATGGGATCACAGCTTCGACGGCTGTTCCAAGTACCGGCGCATGGTGACAGAGGCTTTTTCCAGGTGCAGTTCCAGCAATACGATTGCTTTATCGATGTCTTTGGCTCGCGCGGCCTCGAGCAGCGCGCGATGATCGTCCTGGCTCAACTTGCCCAGGCCCATGGACGACAGATGAAAGCGCAGGAAGCGCTCTTCTTCATTGAGCTCGCGCTCGATCAGGTCCAGCAGCTTGCTGTTGGGGGCCTTGTGATAAAGCGACATGTGGAACAGCCGGTTGAGCTTGCCGATCTCGGCGTGTTCGGTTTCCATTTCCAGCTGTTCGATGTACTGGGCGGCCATTGCCAGGTCGCTGTCATCGAGCAAGGGGATGGACAGGCGCAAGGCGAACGATTCCAGGACCGAACGCAGGGCATAGGTTTCTACTGCATTGTTGGTGATCAACGGTGCCACGACGGCGCCCTTATGCTGAACCACATTGAGCAGTGACTGCGCTTCGAGCTGGCGCAACGCCTCGCGCACCGGCATGCGGCTCACGCCGAACAGGTCGGCCAGTTCCTGCTGGCGCAGGGCGGTACCGCAAGGCAAGCGTCCATCGAGGATGGCCTCGCGCAGAGACTCTTCGATGATCGAGCGTGCCTGGTCAGCGGGAATGGGGCCGTTGATCTGGATAGTGCTGAGCGGTTTGGGCTTCTGTGTCACGACAACGCACCCTGATTGGTAGTAAAAATTGGATCCAGGCTCACGTTAGTTACAGGTTGGTGAGCCGTCAAAGTCTCTCGACCGGAGGTTCCTGAACTAAAGTTTAGTCTGCCTGCGGTGATCGCACCTTGCCATTGTCTTTTAGTGGGCCAGGCGTCACCATCCAACGAATTTCCAACGACCCTTTTCGGACGTATTTCCCTTGGCTGCACCGTTCCCTGTCCTCAGGTCCTTGCGCTGGCTGTGTTCGGCATTGTTACTGGCCGGCCTGATGCTGGGTGGCCTGCAGGCCGACTGGGACTTTGCGCAGATCAGCCGGCGGGCGCAAGCGTTATATGGTCCCTTGGGCGAAGGTCAGCAACGGATCGACGCATGGCAGCAACTGTTGGCGACCCAGAAACAGATTCCGGAACTCGAACAGCTCAAGGTGGTGAACCTGTTTTTCAACAAACAGGTGCGCTACGTGGAAGACATCGACCTGTGGCGCGAGGTCGACTACTGGGAAACCCCGATCCAGGCCTTGTGGAAGGGCGCTGGCGATTGCGAAGACTACGCCATCGCCAAGTACTTCAGCCTGCGTCATCTCGGGGTGTCCAGTGACAAGCTGCGCATCACCTACGTCAAGGCCTTGCGGCAGAACCGTGCGCACATGGTGCTCACCTACTACGCCACGCCCGAGGCGATGCCGCTGGTACTCGACAGCCTGATCGACGGCATCCTGCCGGCCAGCCAGCGAACCGACTTGCTCCCGGTCTACTCTTTCAATGCCGAAGGGCTGTGGCTGCCGGGCGCCAAGGGCAACAAGAAAGTGGGTGACACCAAGCGCCTGTCCCGGTGGCAGGATGTGTTGAAAAAAATGCAGGCCGAAGGTTTTCCGGTCGAGACGACTAACTAGGAGCGCGCGCTCAGATGTCCTTGTTCAAACAGCTGTTGATCGCTATCTGTCTGTTCCTGGTGGTTGCCTTCAGCGGCAGCTTCATGGTCAGCCTGGAGAGCTCGCGGGCCCAGTACGTCAACCAGTTGCGCTCCCACGCCCAGGACGCGGCCACGGCGCTGGCCCTGTCGCTGACGCCGAACATCGACGACCCGGCGATGGTGGAGCTGATGGTCAGCTCGATCTTTGACAGCGGCTACTACGCCAGCATTCGCGTGGTAGACGTGGCCACCGACAGGACTCTGGTCGAGCGCACCGGCACACCGGACGCCGGCAGCGTGCCGCAGTGGTTCATCAAGCTCATCGGCCTGGAGCCGGCTGGCGGCGATGCCATCGTCAGCCGCGGCTGGGAACAGGCCGCGCGGGTCGAAGTGGTCAGCCACCCGATGTTCGCCCTCGCCAAGCTCTGGCAGAGCGCCCTGGGCAGCCTGGGCTGGCTGCTGCTGTGCGGCGCCGTGAGCGCGGTGCTGGGGGCCTTGCTGCTGCGGCGCCAACTCAAGCCGCTGGATTACATGGTGCATCAATCCCATGCCATCGCCCGACGTGAGTTCCTGAGCCTGCCGGAGTTGCCCCGTACGCCTGAGTTGCGGCGTGTGGTGCAGGCGATGAACCAGATGGTCGAGAAGCTCAAGGCGCTGTTCCAGGAGCAGGCCGAGCGCAGCGAGAAACTGCGGGTCGAGTCCTACCAGGACACCCTCACGGGCCTGGCCAACCGACGCTATTTCGAAATGCAGCTCAATGCCCGGGTGAGTAATCCGGAGCAGGCCAGTTCCGGTTATCTGCTGTTGCTGCGGGTCAAGGACCTGGCCGGTTTGAACCAGCGATTGGGCGGGCAGCGCACCGACCAGTTGCTCCAGGCCGTGGGCGAGCAATTGCAGCGTGAGTGCGCCCGCTATCCGGAAACCCTCAACCTGGTCACGCGTATTCGCGGCGGCGAGTTCGCGGTGCTGGCCCCCGGGCTGGTGCGCGAGGAAGCCCTGCAACTGGCGCAGAACCTCGAAGCCGCGTTGGCGAGCCTGCACGCCACTGGCGCGACTGACGTGGCGTCGGTGGCCTCCATCGGGCTGGCGCCGTTTGTCCACGGCGACTCGCCGCAAGCGGTGCTCCAGCTTGCCGACCAGGCCCTGGCCCAGGCCGAAAGCCAGGGCGAACCCGGCTGGGCCTGCCTGGACCACAGCCTGGCGGCCAGTGTCGGCGACGATCACCATGCCTGGCACACCTTGCTCGACCAGGCTTTGAGTCATCAGCGCTTCGAGCTGTACTTCCAGCCGGTGGTGGCCGCCCAGGACACCCAGGTGGTGCTGCATTACAAAGTGTTGTCGCGGCTGTTGGACGAGCAGGGCCAGACCATCCCCGCCGGGCGTTTCCTGCCTTGGTTGGAGCGCTTCGGCTGGACCGCGCGCCTGGACCGTTTGATGCTCGAGCAAGTGCTCAGGCAAATGGCCGGGCATGAACAGTCCCTGGCGTTGAACCTGTCTTCGGCGACCTTGGCCGATCCTCAGGCGCTGAACAAGATCTTTGAGATCCTGCGGGCCCATTCCAACCTTGGGCCGCGCTTGACCCTGGAAATTGGCGAAGAGCAATTGCCGGAGCAAGCGGTGCTGGAGCAGTTGACCCGGCGTTTGCGCGAACTTGGTTTCTCCTTGAGCCTGCAGCGTTTTGGTGGGCGGTTCAGCATGATCGGCAACCTGTCGCGGCTGGGGCTGGCTTACTTGAAAATCGATGGCAGTTATATCCGCGCCATTGACCAGGAAGGTGATAAGCGTTTGTTCATTGAGGCTATTCAGCGCGCGGCCCACAGTATCGATTTGCCGTTGATTGCCGAGCGGGTTGAGACGGAGGGGGAGTTGGCGGTGATTCGGGAGATGGGGTTGTTTGGGGTGCAGGGGCAGTTGGTTGGGGAGCCTCGGCGTTGGGGGTGAGGCTTGTTGACGAGGCGGCCTGGTAGCCGGCCTGGATGTTGTTGACCGAGTACATATCCGTTCTTTTCGTAACGGCGACTTATGGTTCCGCCCTTACGGCGGCTCACTTTTGAGAAGCGCAAAAGTAAGCAAAACGCTTTATGCCCCACCACTCGGCACCTCGCCTAGGCTCGGTGTGCCCTCACTCCGGCATTGCTCCGTGGGCCCGCCGCGAAGGGCCATCCATGGCCCAGCGCGGCTATCCCGGCATCCATGCCGGGATGCCCACTCCACAATACCTGCGTTCGGCCAGCGTGGTTAACGGGGCCCCCAGATCAAAAGCCAGGACGAGGCGGCCTTATAGCCGACCTGGTTCTTGATGGGGACCGCGTTTCCCCTGTGGGAGCGGGCTTGCTCGCGAAGGCGGCACATTCAGCATTGATGCAAGCAGACCCACCGCCATCGCGAGCAAGCTCGGCTCCCACAGTAATCGGCGGTGGACGCTGATCTTGTAAACG
>NZ_FOVS01000070.1:0-6117 GCF_900115235.1 Pseudomonas sp. NFACC24-1 | reverse complement strand
AGCATGGACGCCAGACGCGAATACAACAGATTGATCACAGGGTCATTTAGATGGGCGAGGTTGTTTTCCAACCATTGCTTTAGGAAAACCGCTTCGTTGGTGTTCACGACACCGTCCGCCGTAATCCCCGCGGCCAGTCCCACCAAGGCATCGGCGGCGCGTCGATCGATACGGGTGTGGTGGAAGAATTTGCTGTTTTCGAACTCGTTGTGTAGGTCCATTACGGAGTTCCTTAGGATGGGTATCGGTTCAGCACTGAAGCATTACCGGTTGGGGAAATGTTGTGTTCAAACCTAGCACTCCTGCGCACAGCCCCCCATTTTTTGATCGAGGAAATAAATCTGTCCCCCTTTCCCTCCACGGCTTCGCCGTGAGGCTGAAGTCTTCGACAAGATCAACATTCAGGACGGCACCAAAGGCGGCCGCGCCGGCGCCTCGGCGCCACGTTGGATTTTGGTGGACGACCATGTTCTAGGTGCACTTGGGTTTGCAAGGCAAGTGTCGCCTGCGGGTAGCCGTAACCTGATTGCGCCACACGAAAGTTTCCTGAATCTTCTGCAAGAAATCATTCGCCCTGCACGGGACATCCTGCATGCACACAACCTCAGAGGCTTTCATGAGCTCCGTGCGGCGTACGCATGTGAGCGTTATGAGCAAATCACTCAACACCGCGCGCCTATCAACGGCGGCCAATGCCGCAAGGTTGACAGGGGCCTTGATCGTGAGGCTCGGAGGCAAATCAGCTACGAGCTGGGGCACGGTCGGATCGACGTGGTCGCTGCGTACATAGGAGGACGTACATGATCAAGCAATTCGATATGGAGCTGTTCATGGCTGCGGTGCTGACAGGGTCGTACGCAACGCGAAAGCGTCATTTACGGCAGGCGAAAATTATTCAGGCAGCTATCGCAGATCGCTGGAAGCAGGAAGCAGGAAACACCTTGGTGTTGGCGAAGGAAGCATATGGATTGGTTCCTTCAGCACCATTTGGCAGAGCATAGTAGTGCCACCAAGTATTACTATTCACTGACGTTGAAGCTACTTATCCGGCGACTAGACAAAACGTGGGTGCTTGGCAGCTAAACTAGCAATCACCCACGCAAATCTAAAAGCCAAATATGCTCGACACTATTCATATTGAGCAAGGCTTGGCTGCCTTCGCAACGAGATCCAATCACACAACAAAACCGATATACTTAAGCGAAGAGTTAAATACCCCCCGTGAAAATCATTCCAAGTGCACTAACTCTACCTCATTAAAATAATCTTTAATACTTGAGGATTCCTCAGTGCTCATTATTCGCACACACGTCAAATTCTTGATCGCCCTAGAGCAAGCAACATACATAATTTTTCTATTCTCGGCAGTTACATCCCCCTGCGAAAACACATTACCAAACTTATAGTCCCTCCAAAAAAACTCATCTGCCACCACCAAAACGTTTTCGATACCCGAACCTTTCGTCTTGTGCATGGTTATGAAATTTGTTTTCTCCGACAAATAATCATAGTACTTGAATACTTCACCCAGGGTTAATTTTTCTCCAAAATAATCATCATAAAATAGCTCTTGCCTTACATGACGCTCTAAATCTCCAAACTCATACTCATCAATATCAAAGCCAGCTTTGTTTAACTTGCTAGGACTATCAAGCCCGGATAAATATTGATCTTTGAAAGCAGCGTACCTGGAATTTCCCTTAGTACCCTCAAAAAATTCGTCTCTTCTTCTCACGAGTCGTTCATATGAATCCGATTGCTTCAGTAGCTTAAATTTAAACGCTTCATGTATTGCACCATGCGCTGGAGAGCTCAATTCAAAAACACTTTTGAACGCGGCCAACAATTCATCCTTGTGAAAAACGGAATCCAACACGAAGCCCGATTTTTTTACGAAACGGATGACCTTTGCATATCTTTTATTTTCATAATCTTCGTGCAACTCATATAGCTCAGCAAAATGGCATATCGCTAATACTTTTTCTAAATTCTCATTTGTTGCTTGTCCAAACCTAGAGTTAAATATCTCATACAATTGACTGAATCCAGCCTCAAAAGCAACAGCCTTATTTGTCAACATCAACATCTTATAGTCATCGATGCCTCGTGCCACTTCAATCAATTTGTTAAGCTTTTTAAGGTATGACTCCTTGTCTTCGCGTGGACTGTGCTGGGTTGGCTTTTCGTCGCAAACTGAATAAACGAGCTTGACCCTACCCTGGCGGTCCGCCAGTGTTTCTAAATCTCCATTCTCCAGAGTTTTGAATGCAACACTTTGTTGCAACTCATCGTCCCTTAGGTTGTTAATGATCTTGACTACCTGCTCCGAGCACCTGTAATTATCCTCTTTGTTTATTTTTTTTATCGCTTTTGCTTTTACATAACACTCCAAGTCTCCGACACCATCCTCATATATACCCTGCATCGAGTCACCAAAGAACCCGAATACTAGACCTTGGTCTTTCACTACAAAATCAAGAAACGCCTTGACTATATCAGGAGACGTATCTTGATACTCATCGACAAATATATAGTCATACTTATCGGCCAATATTTTCCTTAATTTTTTTCTTTCACACAGCAATGAGACAGCTAACTTAACAAGCCCATCATGACCAAAGCTTAAATCGCGAAAGCTATCGAATGCGGTCTCGTTATAACGAACCTTTTGAGGTGAGGCTTTCTTAATGTGCTCAAGCACACTTGCGTTAAGGTGCTTTATTTTCTCATTTAATAAAGCATTTGCCGCTTGCGGATCTTTGTCATACATTGGTTTCCCCAAGACCTTGTCCTCTTTTATCTTGAGGATGACATATGCCTTATCTGCATATTTCCCGTAGGCCTTTTTATAACGTTCATGCTCGCGTTTCTTATACTCCTTTTCGTCGTCCATGGCTTGCCCTACTCTAAATTCTGGCAATAGGAAAAGCTCATGTATTACTTTATGTAAATCTATGCAAAAGGAGTTGATGATACCATTCAGAAACGAATGAATCGTGCTAACAGCGTGCAACTCTCCTGCGCGAGCCTTGATTTCATCTGCTGCCAAATTTGTGTGCGTAATACATGCCACTCTTTTTTCCGGCATATGTTTGGATATATGATCCAACAAAATTTTCAGGGTTTCGGTTTTACCACTCCCAGCACCTCCTTGAAGGACAAAGCTTTCACCTCTTTCCAAGCAAGATACAATACTCTCAAGGGGAGTCATTCCGATATCCATTCTAATGCCTCCACAATATACGCCGGTATACGCCAGGTAACTTGATCATCTGTCAGCGCTAGATACAACAAAGAAGAAGCGAACGCAGACTTCTTATCTAGAACTTTCTCAATCAGATCATACGCATCAAGCGTGCCATCAAACTCATGCGTATTTTTTAACCCACTTATATTATCAAGTTTATTTTTTATTACGTTCCTATTTATATGCACAAAGGCATCTTCAAAACTCCTAGCGTGGTAGCCTTCCTCTTGTTTCTGATAAGCAATATGAATTTTAGTGTACGAATGGTTCAGTTTGTGTGCGACTAACTTTTCAAACCAGCTTGCAAACTTAGCCTCTTCAGAGAAATCGGGCGCTTCATAATAGTGTTTCAGTGTAGCGTTACTGGTGTGATCCGACCCTAAAACTTTAAAGGATGGATAGATAGTTCTTGGGGTTGCCTTGGTAGTGTCAATAGTCTTTTTCGTTGTATCGATATCAGTGATGACCAGAGTCTTAATTTCTAAAAAATCAAGGAAATGTTTGAAAGCCTTAGCATTAGCACCGACTTCCAACATTGTGACATTCTGGGAGAACAACGAAATATGGTCCTTACTTTGAACTTTCGACTTATCAAACAACTCCACGAAATATGGCCACAACATTCGCTCCGTAACTCCCTCAATAAATATAACCTTGCTTGCAAAAAAAAGCTCACAGGAATTGAGGGTCAGATACTGCTCTAGGAACTTAAATGAATCTTCGTCCTCAGCGTATTTGGCTTTTAATTCCGAATAGAAATTCTTCACCTTTGTGCAGCCATCTAAGTTCTGCAAATATCTAATATCTTTGAAATCGCATTGAGATACAATGTGTGACGAATGCGTAGTTATTACCGCCTGGATATTCTCAATCTCGTTCAATATGCTTTTTATTTGATTAGCAAAAACATATTGCATCTGAGGGTGCGTATGCGCCTCAGGCTCCTCTATGAACAAAAGATTTATATTTTTACCTGTCTTGGCAAATGACTCCTTCTTTATCTCTACGCTTAGTAAGAGATAAAGAATATTCATATGTCCTAGACCGTTGAATGTTTCCGGGAGATACTCAGAGCGATCCCCGTAAACTACTTGGGAACTATTCTCCAGCACTTCATTGGACTCGAGATTAGATACAACCTTAATATCCTCAATCCCCAGGAATGCCTTTGAGGTTTTCAGGAAAGGCTCAAAGAAATCCTTATAGCTACTTTCAAGGTTCTCATCGATCTTAAGAAGCAAGTTATTTATCGGATCGAAATCTGTTACATCCTTGTTTGCCTTATTAAAATATTGCGTAGTCAATTTAGAGAGCATTTTCTTTCCGCCCTCGCTACTAGCAACATCTCGTCTAGCATGAATTATCTGAAAGTTGATCAGATCTCTAACCGTAGCTATTTCTTTTTTTACTAGCCTACTTCGGTTTTCAAGTAAAAGGTCGTCTTCATCAGCATATGCGTATACGTTGACCTGCAAATACTTATCCAGGTTTTTTCTCAAAAACCTTTCTCGCTCCCCATCGAACTGCTCAATATCCCTCAGCAACAAGTCCTTATTTACAACACACTCAAACAAAATTTTTATTTTATTATTATTACTATCAAGATCCAACATAAATTCTGACAGATGTCTCAAACTATCTGTTTCATTATATTCGACCTCAACTTTCATGCTTATCGACAAAGGCAAAACATCAGTTTTGTGGTCAATTGCCGCTAAATCTTTACGCACCACTAACGGAAAATCATGATAATTGAAAGACACCCCAGGCTCATAAAACTTCTCAAACAATACAAGCAATGAAGTTTTGCCGCTATTATTTCTACCAATAAGCAGCGATAGACTATCCCGCAGATCAAGTGTCACATTCTGGAGTGCCCGAAAATTAACAGCAGAAATTTTAGTTATCTTCATACTTTATCTCATACATCCATTTCGAGAAAAACTTAGAACGTAATTTTTCCAATTTATCAATGACGGAAGGCCAGCGTGCAGGCTTGACTCACACGAACAGATCCGACCTTCATGAACAGCCCATTTGGGCGGAACAAATGACCTAATATAGCTCATCGATGGCATTTTGCCACAAATGAATAGGATACCAATCCTCCACACTACCTCGGAGAATGTATACCTAGAGGGGGTAGCAAGAAGGGGCAGTACTTCGTGCAAATTTAAAGGATACAAATAGGGATACTAGATCGTCATGGGATTTATATAATGTTGATTAATAATGATTTTCCTATTAGTTCGGCTCCAGGTGCCGCACCATACAAAACGAAGCCCTCGCAGAAATGCGAGGACTTCGTTGTTTCTGGGTGTTCACTTTTCCTCCATCCCCCTAAAAACCTGTGGGAGCGAGCTTGCTCGCGATGAGGCCATCAAACCCACCGACAATCTTTCAGCCAAGACAACAGGCAGCCTTCCCTGGAGCGGCTCAACCAAACAGCATCTTTTGCCAGTGATCCTCACCCACAATGGCAATCGAAGCCCCCGCCTTTCGCAGCTCCACTGCCTTCATGATCTTCGTTCCGTAGGTGCTGTGGCGCCACTGCTCATTACCCACGCTGCCGACCACCAGGTAATGCACCTTCTTACTCACCCCACCACCAATCAAACCGCCACGCTCCTCGACCAATGCCTGGCAATCTTTGCGTGGCCCAAAGGCCATGACGCCTGTAAATACAAACATTCGGCCATCCCACACCAAGTCAGGGGCTGGGGAGTTGAAGGGAAGGTCCGTTGGAGTAATGGCAACAGCTTCGCCGACCTTCGATCTCTCAATGCCCACGCCAGAAAAGCTACGCAGGATGTTAAGCAGCTCAAGAGACTCGTCCGGGTCCAGAGCATCGTCCTGAAGCATGGACGCCA
>NZ_FOVS01000037.1:0-57296 GCF_900115235.1 Pseudomonas sp. NFACC24-1 | reverse complement strand
TTCCCTGATTTCGCCAGCCGCGAAACCGTTGATACACCGTTGACCATGGGCCGAAGCGCTCCGGCATGTCTCGCCACGCAGCACCCGAGCAAAGCACCCAGAGCACACCATCGAGCATCAGGCGGTCGCTCAGGCGCGGCCGCCCTCGGCCATGAGTTTCGATGAAGAGGTCGGAGACCACACCCCAGTCCTCATCCGAGAGTTCGTAACGCTTTGCCATCACAGAATTCCTTTCCGTCGATGGCGGAGGACTCTACAAAATCTCAGCGTTTGAGGGGCGGCAATTGGGTTTCTCGGGATTTCGTACAGAACCTAGAGCCCAGTCAAAATGTTTTTCGGCGACCCTGAGAATCTCTAGTAAAGGAAATGCCTCCCTATTCTCAACACGTCCCCCTTTGACTGAGTCGCCATCGCCCGCAAAAATGACATTAACGCAGCGCATGCCCACGCTAAAAGGAATAACGCACAGCATTGATCCACCGGCTTTGTTCATCAAAATAACCGAAGCTGCGCTGACTTCCCTCGAATATGTCCACCCCCGTACGTAGCTGCCAGTGAGCATCAACGTCGTACCGCATTTCCAAAGAAGCATATTGCGCATCCAGGCGCAGGTCCTGTGCAACGTAAGCGGTGAGGTAAAGCCGGCCCTGCCACAGCTCGCGACGTACCGCCAAGCTGATCATTTGCGTGCGATCCTGATCGACGGCACGCGCCACGGCATCCTTCCAGACGTTGTAGTACTGCATGCCGAAGAACCAGTCCCCACTCAAGTAATCCACGCCCAGCAGCAATTGCTTCTCACGGTTCTTCTTCAGCTCAACGATGCCGGTTTGTGCCTGGGAGTAACGATAGGCATCAGGTACGAAGGCCGCTTCCCCCTTGAACACCACCGGCCCTATCGGCATCGCGAATGAGCCACCAAGCAGTGTGCGACGCTTCAGTGCTTCTCGATAACTCAGACCAGCGGGTGTCAGCCGGGCGGAGTAGGTCTCTTCAGTCTGCCAGCCGTGCCAGCCATTCAGGGAGTAGTCCACCCCATGGACGTTGCCGCTCCAACGCAAGGCGGGTGTCCAGTCGGAGGGTTTACGCCAATCCGGACCATCCGCTTCGGTTTGAGGGATATTGCCCAAATAATCGCTGACCCTGGTTTCAGCAAAACGGGCACCGCTATCGGGAAGGAGGTCCGTACGCGTCTGGGGGATCAACAGCAGCTGTAAGGATTGATCCTGGAATACCGAGCATTCACTGTTGAGCATGGCCAATGGGCGTCGTTGCTGGACATAGTCGCCGAAATAGCCTTCGCGACGGTCAAACGCATGGATCACGTCCAGGACCCTGAGCCGGTCAGCGCTGCCCCAGACGACTTGTTGTATCCCCAGCGTGGAGGTACATCGTTCGCCTTGGTATTCAGCGAAGAGTTCACGGGGCTCGACTTCGTGATAGTCGCCGTCCAGTTTATTTTCCTGCAAAGCCCTGACTTGCAACTTGTAGCGCCAGCCCGATGCATCCTGCCAGCTCCCCCCCAACAATGCGGAGTACTCGTTGAGCCCCCACTCGCCTTCGCGGGTCAACGCTTGTCGGGTTTCCAGACGACCGTTGAAATCGAGTGCGTCGAGAGCGGCGCCGTAACAGACATTACTCAGTATCGCTAATGCAAAGCCAACCTTCACTGCCGGTACGTTCATAGGCTCACCTGTGAGGCAAGCAAAGGGTCGATCTCGCGCTCTTCACCGGGCTGGATGCAATCCTGAAGACCTGCATCAATCGTTGCCCAATCGCTTGAGTAATTCGTTTGTCTGATAGGCAAACGTGTTCTTTCCCACGCGTGCAGCGCCCTCTCCAGTCGATAGCCCACCCAACGGCGACAGAATTCATCCAGCGGTTGCGACGAGAGCATCAACCAGGCAGCACATTCCCCCAACCTGAGCGTACCCGCAGATAAACGCGAGGCGGACACCTCTTCGTCGGTCCACTCCAGGATTCGTGCTCGGGTAATTTCGCCATGGGCAGTCTGGTCAAGGTAGGCGATGACCGTGTGGGGTTGTTCCAGCACGCGCTGGCCGATGAAAGCCGCCAGCGTTTCCGAAGGCCCTTCGAATAAACGCGTAATACGAGCGTCGCGCCAGAGTTGTCCAATGGGATTGTTATCGCAATAGCCGCGAGCCCCTAGCATCTGCAGCGCGCTATCACTGACCTCCCCAAGCACCTCGCTGGCCAACCACTTCGTCGCTGCCAGGACCTCGGGGGGAGCATCAGGTAAGCCCTGATCCAGTCGTAGCGCCAGGTCATCGACCCAATTACCAATTGCAGTCGCTGCACAGAGCGCGTCATCAACCACACGTTGAGTATGCTCATGATCCCAAAGACGGTGACCGCCCAGGCTACGTCGGGTGCTATAGCGGATCATCAACTGAACACACCGCCATAACCCACCGACACAGGTAGCGGCAATTCCCAGCCGGCCGAACGCCATCGTGTCGCTGGCCACAGCCAGGCCTGCATAGGCACTTCCCAGGACTCGGTCCTGGTTGACCAGCGCAGCTTCAAAATGCAGTTGGTTCTGCACCATGCCTTTGAGGCCAAGCGTCATCGCTTCGCTACCCTGGCGCATACCTTGTTGCTCTGCATCTACACAGAGTCCCAGATAGCCGAGCTCACGCCCCTGGTCATCAATATGCCGGGCGAATACCGAAATGACGCCCGCCCATGCAGCCGAACCTGACCAGGACTTAGTCCCATCAAGCCTGAACACATTGCCTTCACGTTGCGCGCAGGCCGCCATGCCCAGCGGGTTGGAGCCCGCCACCCGTTCAGTCAACGCAAACGCGGCGAGCATTCGACCATTCGCCAGTTGCGGCAGGTACCGCTCTTTGATGGCTGGCGCCGCGAAGCGTTGAATAGGACGGATACCCAACCCGTTGTTGAGACCGATAAAAAAAGCCAAGGTCAGATCAATGGCGCCCAATTGACGCTGTACTCGCAGCAATTCGAAGTTGGACAAGCACAACCGGCCGCCATAGTCGGCGGGCACCTGCATTCCCAGTAAACCCCGGTTCCCGACTGCCAGCACCAAGTGCGGCGGCAGGCAACGGCGCTCATCCATGAGGCGAAAGTCCAGGCGTTTCGCCCAGTCCTGCAACCATGCATTCAACTCAGTCACAGCAGGCGTGTCCTGCCGTGCTTGAGGATCAAGCATCATCCATGCATTCAACGACTAATCTCCTATCGACTCGTCAACCAGCTTGCAGCCTCATGGACCATATGCTCCAGTGATTGTGTCGGCGCGAAGCCTAATTGCCGACGAGCCTTGTCACTTCGGTAATGAACCTGCCTGCCCAGCAACGCAACGACATCGGCCGAGAGCCTAAGGGGTATTCTCGTGAGCAATACGTCCAACGGCCGCAAAAGGGCGACGATCCATCCCAATGTACGAGGCTGCCAACGCGGTGCTTCGACGGCCATCGCAGCGGCCATGCAGGTGAATAATTCGAGATAGCTGACGTTATGAGCATTCAGGATATATCGCTCCCCGCTCTTGCCTTTGGCCATGACGGCCAGCAGCCCCCTCACCAGATCTTGCGCGCCGATGACCGCAATGCCGCCGGGTGGGATAAACGGCAGGCGTCGAAGCTGCAGATCAAGCATGACCTTGCCCCATCCATGCAGCACATCGCAGTTGGAGGCGATGACCGCAGAGGGACACGCAATGACAATATCCATGCCCGACGCACAGAAACCACGGACCTGATCTTCTGCATCACGCTTGCTGTGCATATAGGCCAGCCGAAATGCATCGCCGTTATAGATCATTGACTCGTCCGCTTCCTCGGCCGGATAGCCAACGGCAGCGATGGACGATACGTGCAAGATGCGCTCGACCCCCGCGTCGCGAGCGGCCCGCAGCAAATTCACCGTGCCCTGCACGTTGACCGCAAACATACGCTTGCGCTCGCACTCGTAAGGCAGCGCCAAACCGGCGGCATGGTAGATCTGTGTGACGCCTTCAAGCGCGGCCCCTAGGCTGGCGGGATCCAGAAGATCGCCTTCGCGCCAGACCAAACCTTCGCGCAGGCTCTGCAACGCTGCGGCTGGATCGTTCGGCAAGACCAGCACTGCCACGTTCTCACCCTGTTCCAGCAGCTCCCGCACGATATGACTGCCCAGGCATCCACTGGCGCCGGTGACCAGAATCATTGAGCGCCCTGCGCAGCCAGAGCCAAGGAAACATTAAGGCCACCAAACGCGAAGGAGTTTTTCAGCCACGCTTTCACATTGGCCTCGCGCGCGCCCCCAGTCACATAGTCCAAGTCGCACTCGGCATCCTGCCCCAGGTAATTGAGGGTTCCGGGAATCTGATTGTGTGTCGAGCTCATAAGCCCCCCAATCAACTCGACCACGCCCGCAGCGCCCATCAGATGACCTATCGAGGACTTGACGGATGACACGCCCAGCGAAGGCGCATGAGCGCCGAATACTTGTTTGATCGCCGCCGTTTCGCACCGGTCATTGAGTAAAGTGCCGGTGCCATGGGCGTTGATGTAACTGAATGCCTCGACGGGCAAGCAACTGTCGGCAATGGCCTGGCGCATGGCCTGAGCAGGGCCTTCCACGGATGGCTTGAGTAGGTCGCCAGCGTCACTGTTGACCCCATACCCCAACACGTGAGCCAGTATCGGTGCGCCGCGCGCTCGGGCATGCGCCAGGGTCTCCAGAACCAATACACCGCCCCCCTCGCCCAGCACCATGCCACGCCGGCCAACGGAAAATGGCCGGCAGGTATCGGGGGCCATGGCTCGCAACGCCTCCCACGCTTTCCAGACCAGTGCGTTAAGACATGCGTCAGTGCCACCTGCCATCACCAGGTCTGCATCACCGCATCGCAACAACCGATAAGCCTCGCCAATCGCCTGTGTGGAAGAGGCACACGCGGTGCTGACGGTGAGCGCCGGGCCCTTGAAACCGTATTTCAGGCTTATGTGACTGGCTGCGGCATTCGCCATGACCCGGGGCACCGTCCACGGCGCGAGTGTAGCGCTGCCGGCCTGATAGAGATCCAGATAGGCGCTGTGCAACGACTCGCTGCCACCCACGGCGGTGCCCATGTAGACCGCGCACCTGTAGGGGTCAACCGTTGCCGGGTTGAGACCGGCCATGGCCAGCGCCTCTGCCGCCGACAGCAGTGCAAACTGGCTCGCGCGGTCTAACAGTAACAACTCATTGGCCGTGAACAGGCCATCAAGTGCATCCCCCGGCAACGCCCCCGCGTTACATGTTCCGCCGACAACGTCGATCAAACGAGGCACTGGTGCGATCGCACATTGTCCTGTGGCCAACCCCTCCCAAAGACGCGCTCGACCCACACCAAACGGTGACACACACCCCGCTCCGGTGATGACAACTGTGTTCATGAAACCGCTCACTTGGAGGCCAGCCGTTCAGCAAGTATTTCCACCAGGCGAGACACGGAGCTGATATCGGTATGGCTGTACGCTGATAAATTGACAGCGAATCGCTTTTCAATTGCGTAGGTGAGCTTCAGTACGTCCAGCGAGTCGAGCCCCAGCTCTTCGATGCTCAGTTGCGTATCCAGCTCAGTGATATCCAGTTCCAGCGTGCTGGCGAGCAACTCCAGCACCAGGGTTTGCAGCGATTCAGTCGACATACGGGGACTCTCGGGATCAGTGTTCAGTGCGCAAGGCACGTTGAGTGAATTCAGCATCCGAGATGCCAGGGTTGATGCTCACTTTCTCGACAATCATCCGCGTGCTCTTATTGGCTGCCAGATTGTGCATGGTCTGGGCCGTAGGCCTGCTGAATCCGTCGACAACTTGCAAGCCGTCGCTTTTAAGCTGTTTGACCAGCACCCCCTGGCGGTCAAAGTAATCCACCTGCACCGGGTAACGGCTCTTCTCTTCCAGGTAATAGACCTTGCGTGAATAGCCGGAAATATCTGCCTCTTCGCTACGCGCCTTCGCTTCAATCTGCCGGCATGCCGGCCAACTGAGGCAGGGCTGGGAGGTCGCGAGGCTGGTGAACGTGTAGTTCAGCAGCTTGTAGTCCTCAAAGTCTTCATAGGTGAAGTCTGTACCCATGAACCAGTTCTGCTTTTGAGAACCGGCCAGTCGTCTCAGACTTTTGGTCGAAGGGGTATAAGACCAGATGTCGTTCGCGGCTTTTCCACTGTCCTCGATTAACAGCGCAACATTCTTGACGGCCGCGGGCGCGGTGAACCGTACCAGGGTGCCCATGCGGTCGCTCATACGCTTGTCCAAGCGACTCAGTTGGCGTGTAAAGGTCAGCCGCTCGCCCTCGAACAGCTCCATGCGATAGTCGACTTTTTCGTCCTGTGCCTTCATACGGCGATCAGAATCCTGCATGACCGCCAGCGCATCGTCGGCGAAGGCTGGCCATGTGCAAAGCATTAAAAGAGGCAAGGCAGTTAGCAGTTTGCTGTTCATCCAAAATTCCTGAGCTTGAGCGTGTCTACCGCGGGAATACGCAATACATGACGAATGGCAGGCATTGCTGCGAATGGAATAATCACCAAGGCGGGCAGGATGACTCTCCAGAAATCACTGAAGGCGGGGTCGGTATTGATCTTGAACCAGACGTCCGTCAGGCGATGATTGAGGACGCCTCCGAGACCATAGCCCAGGGGGATGGACACCACGCCAGCAAGCAGCGCAACGCTGAAGGTTTCGCAAAGCATGATGAGCGACACACTTCGGTCGCTGAAACCGAGAATTCTCAACACGCCATATTCGCCGCGACGCCCCACGATGCTGAAGTTCATGCTGGTCACCGCAAACAGCAGTGCAATCGCAATACTCATCAACGCCGAGATGTGAATGATCACCCAGATATGCGAACTGATCTCCAGGATGGAGGCGACTATGTTCTGCTTGGACGTAACCCGTACCACGCCTGCCAACTCATAGATTCTCGCATCGTCCAGGCCACTGCTCCCCGCATCCACCAGGTACGCGCCGGTAAACTGCTCATCCAGTGACAGCATTTGCTGAGCGAAGCGGCGCGTCGTAATCACTTCACCCGGCAGCGCCCCGGAAAACACCCCGACGACCTTGGCCGGATAGACGTTTCCTCGCACTTTTAGATTCAAACGGTCACCTGGGTGGACGTCATGGGAGATGGCGATGCGGCGTTCAATAACCAGCGCGTCAAGATCGCCGTCCAACAACATCCGGCCTTCCATCAGGTTTACGTGACGCACGCTGTCTGCCGGCTCGATACCCAGGAGACTGGCGTTATCCAGCTGCCCTTCGCCCAGAACCTGCGCCCCGCCCTTGACGAACGTCGACCAGCGACTGCCTGACGCCAGGCCTTCGAGACGGCCGATATCTTCATCCCACCAGGGCACATCCAGATCGACCACGCGACTCCAGTTGTCGCGCTCCACGTTGCTGATCGCGGTTCGCTCCATGGACGTCAGGGAAATATAGAAGGCAATGGTGATTGCGATACTCGCCGACATTGCCAGCACCGTGACCAGGCTGATGCGCCAGCTGCGCAGCAAGTTGCGCAACGAATAACGAAACCAGAACGGTCCTCCGATATGACGCAGACAGGCGACCATGCGCAGCGCAAACGCTTGCTCCTGACCTGCGCCAACGTCACGCAGGGCGTCCATCGGCGTGATGCGAATGATCGAGCGCATCGGCAAGTACATGCCCAGGGCGACGGTGCAGCACAACAATAATCCGGCTCGCCATAGATAAGCTGGCTTGAACATCAACTGTGGCTCGGGCATGCCGATGGCGCGTGCATAGTTCCAGCCGAATGCATACATATCAAACAGCGCCAGGCCGCAACCCAGCACCAAAGCGAGCACAATCAGCATCAGCGCAGGCAGGCTGTAAGCGCAAACGACCTGTCGACGCGTATAGCCCAGCGTGAGAAACATCGCGATCAATGGGCGTTCTTCCTTGGCCCATTGGAACATGAGGAAAAACACCACCAGGGTCGATGACAGCGCAAAAATCAGCACAACCGTAGGCAGGAAAACCTTGAAGGTATTGAGGTCCAACTCGAGGAACTTTTGGCTGAACTGCTCCTGGCGCGGCAGCACGTAATCGACGGCCAGACGCGACTGCGCTCGCGCGGTAATGCGCTGCTTGACCTCATTCATCGACGCATGCGGCGACACGCTGAACAACAAGCTGTTGCTGGCTGAAAAACCCAACTGCTGGCGCATGAGCCCCTGGTCAGCAAACAACACACACAGGGAGCCGTTGCTGGGCACGTACACACTGGGGTTCAGCGGCGCGACCAGATACTCCGGGCTTTCAACGATGCCGATAACCTCCACCGGATACCTGGCAGAGCCGGCAATAAAATCAAAACGGTCACCCACGCCCTTCCCATGGAATTTCGCACAGTTACGCTCAAGGGCAATCCCTGCAACATCCGCTGCATTCGGCAGGCGACCTTGCAAGACCTTCAGTCGATTGACCGCCGAGAAATCCGCTGCGTCGGCACTCACCATCAATCCTGCGACCGGCTGATTACCGCCCAAAGGCGCCAACCCTGGCATCAGTAAGCGGTGATGGGTCGCGGTTACGCCGGCAATGTCATCAAATGCCGGGAGGTTGATCAGATCGTCCGGCGCAAAGATGACTTCCAGATCGGCCATCGATGCGTGGGACTGAATGTCCTCCACCGTATCGAACAGACTGTCGATCGCCGAATAGGCACCCACCAGCACACCAAAGGTCGAGGCACAGATCAGTGCGATGGTCAGCAAGCGATAGCGAATGACCAGAACCGAGCGAAGCACATGCCGCATCAGCATGTTCATGGTTCGGCCCTGTGCAGGTTGCCGGAGCGCATCTCGTAGACGTCATCGGCGTGCTGCCCAAGTGCGGGGTTGTGCGTGACGATGACCACCGTGACCTGCTTCTCTTCCTGCATCTGACGCAGCAGTTCGAAAACACGCATGCCTGTCTCTTCGTCAAGACTGCCGGTGGGCTCGTCCGCGAGAATCAACTGAGGTTCCTTGATAAGCGCTCGCGCAATAGCGACCCGCTGTTGCTGGCCCCCGGAGAGTTTTGAAGGGAATTTTTCGGCGTGTTCGTGCAGACCGACTTTGCGCAAATATTCCTGCGCGCGCGCATGATCCTGCAAAGTGACTGAGCGGATCGGTTCAAGCCCAGTCAGCACGTTTTCCTTCACTGTCAACGTCGGGATCAAGTTGTGAAACTGGAAGATGAACCCTACCCGCTCCGCCCTGAAACGCGTCAATGCCTTGAAGTCCATGGCGTTCAGGCGTGCGTCTGCGACCTGGACCAGTCCCTCATCCACACGATCCAAACCGCCCAGCACGTTGAGCAGCGTGGTTTTGCCCGAGCCTGATACACCTCTGATCACCGTCATGCTGGCGCGAGGTATCGTCAGGTTGATGTCATTGAGCACTAAACTGCGCCCGTCGCCGCTGGGGTAGAATTTTTTCAGTCCCACAAGAGAAATCAAGGGGTTATCCATTTCGATTACAGCTCCAGTTCAACCCGGGGTTTGGTCTAGATTGAGTCCGAAAACACCGTAGCGCTTGGTCCGACGCATTCCGACATTACGTGCAAGTACGTAGCTGGAAGGATTGCGGTCGTCGATCCACATGGTGTCAACACGTTGAAAGCGCGGTTCGGCGTAACGCACGATCTCATCGCCGATCAACCGGCCTAGACCACTTCCCTGGACAGATGGGTCGGCACCGATAAGTGCGATGACACCACCGGTGACGCCGCGCTTGTAACGATTTAGCTTGAACAGGTCGAACAGACCGAAATGCCCCTTGAGCCGACTCAAGATCTGGTTGAGGTCCGGCAAAATCAGGAAAAATGCTACGGCCTGGCCGTCCAACTCAATAAGCTTGATGCCTTCCAGATCGATAAACGTCTTCACACTATCGATCTGGAATTTGAAACTGGCCTTGGAGATCGGCGCGACCTCATAGTTCTCGGCAAATGCACTGTTGAACAAACAGCGGATCTCCTCCAGATTCGAACGCAAGTCAGCCCGCGTAGCACTGCGCACACTGAACTGGCTACCTGGCAATACTTTTTCACTGCGGCTGGCCTTGCGTCGCGCACGGTACTGCTCCACGTCAACCCCATACGTGCTGAAGGTGAAAGCCAGATCGAAACCCGCCTGCTTGAGAGCGTCGGCGTACCAAAGCGGGTTATAGGTTTGCAGCAACGTGGGAGGCCGGCCGTCGATGTTCTCGAGTAACAACGCAGCATCCTGTGTCGAGGTATAACTGTAAGGCCCCAGTAACCTCGATTTGCCACGCGCTCTCGCCCATTTACCTACCGCATCGAATAATGCCCGCGTGACGGCGGGGTCTGACGCGACTTCAAAAAAACCGAAAAAAACGTGCTCATGACCAAAGCGCAGGTTGTATGCCGCGTGAATACATACGCTGACTCGACCCTGGGCCTGACCTTGATCATCCAGCGCCAGAAAATGCTCAATCTGCGCTTCGCGAAAGAAGGGGTTATGTCGTGGTGACAATATCCGTTTCATGTCGCTGCGTAAGGGCGCAACCCAGTGCTGGTCGTCGGCGTACAGACGAAAAGGCAGGTCGATAAACTGCCTTAACCGCTTTGCCGTATCCACTGCTTCGACAGTAATCATGAGAGGTCCAAAAGCTGTTGCATGTTGCGGTGACGTGCTTCAAATATCCGGTCCATATAGGCGTCGACAAATAACCACTCAAACAACGCACCGCCTATTGCGTGATAAGTCACTCGATCCGTATACAGCGTCCCCCCGGCAGCGGATTCAACGCGATGCTCATGCCGGAACGCACTCAGGGGCCCCTTGATCATTTCATCAATGAAATACTCGTTGTCTTTGACTTCGCGGATGCCAACGGTCCAATTGGCAGGGATAAACCCGAACATCCAATGCCGGAAACGGAATTGACGCCCTTGCTCGATCCGCAGGTCAGCAATATCTATGTTTCCAAGTGGGGTAACGCGCTCAGGGAAGATCTTCGGGAAGTTCACACCTTCCATGCAGAAGTCGAATACCTCGGCACAGCTACGCCCCTTGATGAGGGTGGTTTTTTCCAATACGGGCATACTCGGATCCTCTCTTAGATGGTTTCGACAGCGGTAGCGGTGCTGAATCGTTCGGCGTATCTGCGCCACTGATCGGGATCGAGGGCTTTATCAAAACTGCGAAATCCAGCCAGCATGAAACCGTGGCGCACGGACAACGATTGAACCAATTCAAGGTCATCATTGCTGAGGTCCAGACCAAGGCTCGTGTGGCAGGAAATACCTTCGAGGGCGAGCATCATGGTTTCGGCCATGCAGGCGTATGCGAGGTCTTGCGGGATACCGTAACGTGAACCCAAGCGTGCTTCTCCGGGCATTTCGACAATGCCACCGTCAAGCACCAGCACGTCCGGCCGGCGACTTGAGATATCCTGGCTGACATTGGCAGGTCGGGAGATGTCACACAGGATGGCACCTTCGGCGATGTCGTCGGCGCTGATAAAACGCTCGGCGCTGTTAGTCGCAATCAGTACCAAGTCAGCGTCGGCCAACGAAAGGTTGATGTCGTTACTCCAGCGCAGCGCGGTACGCTCACCGTTTTCAGTCACCAACAAGGCTGCGAGATCCGCGCTATCGTGTTCGTTCAAACGCTCAGCGATTCCGGCAAGTACGCTGCCGGGCGCCGGCACGCCCTGCGTGCAGAAGTTCACCAACTGAGTAATGACAGAGGCAAAGCGCGGCGTGTTGAACCGTGCACTCATCGGGTTACCCACCAGAGTGACCTGTCCGGCCTGCATCGCAATCAACCGCGCGATGGCCGAGCCTATGCTTCCGGTGGCACCAATAACCGCAACGCGCATGTCCTGCATACGGCGCCCTGTCATTTCAACTGCGCGGCACGATGCCTCGACCGCTGTAAGCAGCGTGTAACTGTTACCCGTCGTCAGGGCCACGCCTTTATCCAACAAACGCAAGCCACCACCGGTCACGATTGAGGTATGCCCTCCTAGCCCGACCAACGTTGCACCGCGTTGCTTGGCCATGTCGATGGCCTGGCCGATCAGTTCACAGGATTCCTCAACGGGCATCGCCGCAAACTGCGCCGCGGAGCGTGGCACCATGATCAGATCACCGGTCACTCTGCGACCGGTGGCAGGCGATGTAAGCTCCACCGTAGAGACGAAAAATGGGTCCATCAACGGATTCAAGCGCTCTTCAAGCATGCGCAACGACTGTTGAGAATAATGACTCAGGCTTTCATCGAATTCGGCATAGTTCGAGAGCTCCAGGGGATGCAGAACAAATGCAAAATGGTTATCAGGCACTGCCTCGGTAAAGCTGATCTGATGCAGCGGCGCTGGCGGTGGTCCCGACGAGCAGGGCTGAGCATCAAGCAGATGCGCAAGTAATGTGCCCGTACGCCCCTCCTCCACCCATTGCAGCGTGCGAGCCAGCGCCTGGATAAACACTTCACACTCGGCTCGCCCGGCAATGAGCGGAGGCTCGACACGCATCACGTTCGCGCCGTTGAGGGTCGGTGCAACGCGTACACCTTCAACATTGAGCAGGTAGCTTGCGAGAATGGGAACAAGGCTTTCCTGCTCCCCCATGATGCCGGTGAAGCCGCCGTAGAATTGCGGATAGTGACTGCGATCAAGATCAAACTCGATGCCGATCAGGTAGCCCGCACCGCGTACTTCCTTGATGAACGAGGCGTGTCTTGCCGCCAGCTCGTTGAGCTGTTCCAGCAGGTAGCGTCCGTTATCTCGCACGCTGTCCAGCAGGTCTTGACGTTCGTCCAGTAGATCCAGCACTTTCAGCCCGATGCGACAGGCCAGTGTGTTCCCGCCGAAAGTAGATGAGTGCTTGTTCTGGAAGTCTTCGCTGTACGCGTTCTTGCTGATCAGGCAGGCACCGATCGGCATGACCCCGCCGCCCAGGGCTTTCGCCAGCAGCAGGCAGTCCGCTTGCACCCCCGCACTGGCGAACATCTGCCCGGTGCGTCCCAGTCCGGTTTGAACCTCATCGATAATCAACAGGGTGCCGCTGCGATCACAGGCGGCCCTGATTTGCTGCAAGTACTCGGGCGGCGGCAGATTGATTCCACCCTCGCCCTGTACCGGTTCAATGATTACTGCAGCGTAGGCGTCAGGGTGGCGCTGTAATTGGTCTTCAAGGGCCTGAATGTCGCCATAGTCAACAAAATCAAAACCAGGCAACGGCGCTTGGAAACCTTCCTGATATTTATCCGAGCCTGTCGCTGAGAGCGCTCCGAGCGTCTTGCCATGGAAACTCTGGTGGGTCGACAAAATGCGCTTGCGGCCTGTCTTGATAAGGCAGGCTTTAAGTGCCGCCTCTACCGTTTCGGCGCCACTGTTTTGAAAGGTCACGCTTCGGTAATCGCCTGGCGCGATTGCTAATAGTCGTTGTGCCAGCAACCCACTTGCCGCCAGGGAGGATGGCTGCACAAAGATCGGTTCCCGACTCAGTTGAAAGCTGGCCAGTTCGGCCAGCAACGCGTCCGGACTATGGCCGAATGGCAGCGCACCGTACGCACCGAGAAAATCCAGGTAAGCCCGTCCTTGTGCGTCATAGAGGTAGCAGCCCTCGCCGCGTACAAACGTTTTGTCGAGCCCTACCCGACGAATCAATTCGCCGACCGCAGGATTCACATGCTGCTCAAATGGACTGATTTGCTGCCAACGGCTCATGAAAGATTCTCTGTGCTGTAGGGTGACGAAACGGGCGATAGCCGACCCGCTGTCTGTCGATAAAGATCCGCCGCCACACCCTCGGCCACCATGATTCGTTCATGGGCGGGTCTCAAAGAGTGATAGGGCAATGCCGGAAAAAGATGATGCATGGCGTGATAGCGTTGGCTCAGGGGCTCAAGCAGTTCCAGCCAACTTCCCTGGCGATCATGGGTCGACGAATCGGCCAATTGCCATTGAAGTGATACCGGTTCACCGCTGGATGCATACCGATGCGCCAGGCATGTACGGAACATGTTGATGAACAACACACCATAAATGACGGCAAGGAACAGGCCGACACGCGACCACGGCAACATCTCTGAGCCTGCTGCTGCGATCAGCCCCCACGCATAAAGGCTGGTCGCTATCTCCAGCAGGTAGTTGTAGCCGCGCGCGCTGCGAAAACGCGTCGCCGTGTTTCGGTAGGCGGCATGTAAGGTGACCGCACTGTATCGCTCGATGACCCGTCGACGCAGCGGCGCAATGCACCAAGAGGCCGGGCCAAGTACTGCAAAACGGACCAACAGCAATAGCGGCGTAAAAAGCGTACCGACCAATAAGGTGATCACACTGCGGCCAAACTGCTGCTCAAAGGGCAGGTACTCTGGATCCTGGCGAGTGCCGTAGCGCCCGAGGGTATGGTGGTCGATATGGCTCAAATACAAAAACGATGGCAACAGCAGTGGGATACCACACGCCAGGTTCCACATCAGGTTGAACCCGGGTACAGCGCGGCGCGGCATATGGCTCAGCTCATGAATGAACATGGCCGACCGGTAAAGCGTGAACACCGCCGTGCCATACCATAACGACCAAGTCACAGAACCGGCGCCTTCCAGCATGGACAGTGCGACCCAGAACAATCCGATGCTCAACCCGAAGTCCAAGCGATAGCGCCATACATGATGGCGTCGCAAGTCCTCGATCAATGGGCGCAACTCGTCCACGAAGGTACGCCCGTCCAGGTTTGCGACAGGCTTCACCGACGTTTCCAAATGACACCATCCAGGTAGAAGTGGTGCAGAACGATGATCAGCGGTACCAGCCCTACGGAAGGCATCTCCAGGCTGAGCACCAACAGACTGGCCAGCCCCAGCGTACTGAACCAGATCCACGGTTTAGCCCCCATCCGCTTGACCCAACCGTGTGCAACACCCAAGGCGCCTGTGACGGCTGGCTGGGTTTCCGTTCGGCGCAGTCCAGCCATTACGGTAGACGTGCACACCAAGTGGTATTGCAGCGCGTGGATGCTGGTACCGATCAAAATAAGCGCGTACAGATCGCTCACCAGCAGGTAAGCGGCGTTATACAGCCCCAGCGAAACCGCCAGCATGACCAGTACGAACCGCGGCAAGCCTTCTTGATGACGCTGCTGTCGCCGCTCGGCAACCAGAAATTGAAGCGTCGTGCCTGCGAATACAGCGTATGCCAACCAAGCCCAGAACGGCGCGAGTGCCGGCGTTGGAATTGAGATGTTCGCAAACGGCAGCGTCTGCTCAAACAGTTCGTAGTTTCCAAAATGAAAACCACCGTGAGTGATGCGATAAATCAGCGGCGCAGCAAACCCGGCCAATACCATGTTGCGAATCGGCAAAGTGGAATGCTTATACCCGGCTTTCTTCGCATAAAGTGCCGCCACACCAAAATGCTGTTTACACACATGATAGGGCTGCCAATAAACCCAGATCGCCACAAGCCAAGGTAAAGCATTCAGGCTGTAGAGGGCGAGGCACAAGACACTGATAACAACTAATCCCGCCCAGAATTGCACTTTGTGCCGCTGATACTCCAGCGGCTCAGCGAACAATCGAACGTGCGTATGCAGCACATGGGGAATATCTAGGAACAGCGCAAACAACAACGCGCCCACCAGAAACGCCGGTCCCTGCATAATAGCCAGTATCAGCGCGACCGAAATCAATGGGCCTCCAACCAGAATAGCCAGCGTGTCGACCTTGGCACTGACGAACCACGGCATTTTTACAGACGTATTAGTGGACATTGACGCTCCCTTTATACCGCTGCGGAAAACGCGAGTGTGTTAGCACGCTCAAGTATCATCGCCAACTCATGAAGCGTTGTCGTCGCATCAACTTGGTCGGCAGGCAAGCTCAGCGATAAGCGACCTTTCAACTCGGAAAGCAGCGTTAGTTGCCCCATTGAGTCCAAGCCCAAGTCCAACAGCGTATCGTTAGCCTTTATCGCGGAACCGTTCAAATGAGCCGGTAGAATCCCCTGTATTGAAAGGCTTTTTATAGTCTGGCAAATAACATCAAACACAAGTGCTCCTTGCACGTATGCAATCCGTGCTGTTGTAAAAGATGATTAAGCGGAAACGCGGTCAGTATTGACGGCAGCAGAACTCAAACGGTTACTCAAATACAGTCGACTTAATGCCTGACGCTGGATTTTCCCACTTGTGGTTTTAGGGAATTCCGAGCGGCGGATCAGCAGCACTTCATCCACCTGGACGCCGGCTTGGCGTACAACGATCTGCGCCACTTCGCGACGCAACTCCGCGGGATCCCGAGTGCCAAGAGCATTACTCGCCATGACCACTACAACGCATTCCTTTGAACGCTGAATGTCGATGCAGGAAAAGGCAGCGACAGAACCAGCAGCTAAATTGAAGGCACTTTCCAGCGCCCATTCAATAATGTGCGGATTGACGTTGACGCCTGCACGCGTAATCAGGTCCTTGCTGCGCCCGGTAATGAACACTTCATCGTTCAGCAGAAAGCCCAGATCACCCGTGTCATACCAATCTTTTGCTTGGGGTCGCACCGGATCCATTTTCAAGTAACGGCGAATGATACTGTCGCCCCTGATCTGCAGCCGGCCAAGCTGGCCCTGCGTCAAACAAATCTGGTGTTCATCTACGACTCGAAATTCGGTTTCACCGACTGCCGTGCCATTTCCTAGATAAGGTGCAGAGCCGGGAGTGCCGGGCGCTTGCTCTTTGACCAGCATTGAGCTGTGCAGGCTCTGAGTGTCCAACCAGCGAACGCGCATACCTTGTCCAGGCGCGTTGAGTGAAACCGCAACCACTGCTTCCGCCATACCGTACGCCGGTTGCAGTACACCCACTTGCAGGCCATGAACTGCGAAGGCAATTTCAAACTGACGGAGGTGGTCATAAAACACTGGCTCGGCACCCACCCAGGCATAGCGCCAATGGGACAAGTCCAGTTCACCTTCGCGCACGCGGCCGGCGAGGCGGCTGAGCAAGGCAAATGCAGAAGTTGGCGCCGGTGACAAGGTACCCTTGAAGCGAGACAGTGCCTGCAGCCAAGCCATGGGCTGTCGAGAAAACTCGTGAGTCGGCATCAGCACCAGATCGATAGAACACCACCAGGCCAGCGTCAATGCGGAAAGCCCCATGTCGTGGTGAAGCGGTAACCAACTGACCATCCGGTCGGTCGTGTCGACGTTTACACGCTCGGCAATTGCCTGACAATTGGAACTGAGCATCGACTGACTGATGCACACCGCTTTAGGCATTCCGGTACTGCCAGATGTGAACTGTAAAATCGCCAAGTCTTCAGGGCGGCTCAAGGCTGGCTCATCGACGTAATCGGCTATCGCGCTCATCTGCTTGAGCAACTCGTCATCCGTCAGGGCGACGTCTGACCATGAGCCCGGCAACTTCGTCGCTATCGCCCCGCAGGTCATTATCAACGCAGGTTCAATCAACTCCAGCATGGCGGCCAACCCGCTGCCATCACGCATTGTCGTATGAGTTAAATCGTGCGGCAGAAGCGCGATTGCCAATCTTTCGGCCCACGCGGCGAGCACCACGGTCAGCACCTCCATGCTCGAAGGCATGCAGATCGCTACGACCTGCCCCGGTTCAAGGGCACGTTGGCGGAGTACCTGACGCGCCTGATAAACCTTCGACTTGAGATCGGACTGCGTCAAGCAAACGGTAGAATCATGATCAAGAACCGTTGTGAGACGGTCCGGTGGGCACAACAGGAATTTTTCTATGAGGCACAGGCGGGCATGTGCAACTAATCCATTAGTCATCGCGTTCAGTCCTTGAAACATCCTGCAAAGACTAAATATTGTCCAACAATCTGTCAATATGGCTCTTTGATATTAATCAGCCAATAAAACGACGAAAGCGTAAAGCTTTTAGCTAATCAAAATCATCATATTGATTTATATAGATTTTTTATTTTTACCGGAATCTTCCGCGACATCAGTGGCGCAACCGGGAACATCAATGTGGCAAGGAGCACCGTTCTCGATCGGTACTGACTCCGACACAGGCCTCCATCCTTGGTTTTGCCGAGGGACACGGCTGGATAGAACGCAACGTGGCCTTACGCCCCACAGTTGTATCGAGTGTGAATCAAGATCTGTGTTGAAGGTGGCGTTGTCGCGGCTCCCTCGATCGCTCCTCGTATCCAGCGCACCGCTGCGGCCGTCTCGCCAACGAAATCATGAGAGATAACATAATCCATGACGCCGGACTCAAGCATCGCCCGCGTATGAACTGTAAGCTCATGGCCGACGAAAATAGGCCGATCCTCAGCCGCAATGGTATCTATCGCTTGAGCAACGCCCCGATTGGCACCGGCCACGTTGTAGATGGCTGCCGGGTAGTCGTGCTTGGAAAAATAACGCGTCAATTGTTCAGTCGTGGTCTGAGGGCGATCGTCGGACATCACTCGTTCGTCGACTTTCAGATACGGAAACTCGGAACGGAGCACCCTGCGAAACCCCATCTCCCGCTCTTGCTGACAGCGAAACGGCACACTGGTCACTAACAGAATTTTTGCCGGTTCCCTGGGTAACGCATTACCTATGAGTAGCCCGGCGACACTGCCCGCCGCATATTGATCGTTGCCTACATAAGCGCTTCGCCCGGAATTAGGCAGGTCGGTGGTCAGGCAAACGACTGGTATACCTAGGCTGCACAGTTTGCGGATCGCGCGATTGATCGCCGGATGCTCACGCGATACCACGATCACACCATCCGCCGAGGCGCCCTGTGCCTGAACCTGATCAGCAAAAGTGGCGGGATCGACCTGGTTAGTCGGTTCATAGTAGCCATGCACTACGACGCCTGGTGTCGAAGCGTTCACCAATGCCTCGGCGTCGGCCAACGTTGCATTGAAGGTTTCGCCCGAATCGCAAAAGAGCTTGATCTGTAACGTTGCCATGCCGTCAGCCAAGTCTTTCCTTAGCTTATCCAGCGCAGCCAGGACTTTCAGACGGGTGTTTTCCCGAACGCCGGGACGGTTGTTCAGCACACGATCGACGGTCGCAGGCCCGACCCTCGCCACCTTGGCGACCTGTTGAACGGTGGGGCCCTTCCATAAGCGCGCTGATGTTTGCGTGGTCATATGGCACGCCCTCTTTTGATGTTATTTACACCATATAAACATTCCAGATGGTCGGCTTCAAGAGCAATTAAAAAGGGTACTGCATTCTTAAATTTGAGGTTTTTCACATCATAAACCGCTTATGGTGCTCCTTGATGCTTGCTTTTTCGGCGCTAATAATCGAGGCATAACAAACACAACAAACCGCCAGGACAGCCCCATGAATAACTCGCCTCATCGGTTGGTTTCGACCGCCACGGCCAAGCCGCTCGTGGCCCGCCTTGCACCTCCCTTCTCAGTCAACGTGCTCGCCCGTTCGACGCTGCGTAGATGACTTTCGCCCATTGATAGGTAGTTGAATATGAGCATACGAATCGCCGTTATCGGCGCGGGAATTATGGGGGAGGATCACGCCCGCATCATTGCCCAGGACCTTCCGGGAGCCACTTTGCATGTGGTGTGTGATGCGTCGCCAGAGCGAGCGAAGCTCATAGCTGACCGTTATGGAGCCGCTGACGTTTCCACTGACCCACTGTTCACGCTTTCAAGGTCCGATGTCGATGCAATCATCATCGCCAGCCCGGACGAAACCCATGCGGTCCTGACCATGGCAGCCATTGATGCAGGGAAACCCGCACTGTGTGAAAAGCCGTTGTCTCAAAGCCCGGACCAGTGCCTGGCGGTCATCGACAAAGAGGCATCCCGGGGTCGCCAGTTCGTGCAACTGGGCTTCATGCGCCGGTTTGACCCTTCGTACAGGGAAATGAAAAGTGCCTTGGGCGACGGCGTGATAGGTCGGGCTGTGATGATGCACAACTTCCACCGCAACGTAGAAGCCCCCGCCAACTTCAGCGGGCAAATGGCAATCAGTAACTCCGCGCCGCATGAGTTCGATGTGGCACGTCACGTGCTCGATACTGAATACGTTGCCATTTCGGTGTTCCAACCCCCCCACACGTCTAAGGATGGCGTCGGCGCCCCGGTATTCATGGTGCTGGAAACCCGGGAAGGCCATCTGGTGAACATCGAAATCAACAACAACGCCCATTACGGGTACGACGTCCGTGGCGAGCTGGTGGGCGAGTTGGGGTCCGTGCAACTGGCCACCCCCGTACATGCTCGCTTCAACACCCGTCTTCAGGGTTTTGAAAGGTACGCGGCCGATTGGCGGCCGCGTTTCGCCGACGCCTACCGCCTGCAGAACAAAGCATTCGTGGAGTTCATCAACACAGGTAGGTTCCCTGTCCATGCCGCGAATGCCTGGGACGGCTATTGCGCAGCCATTGTCGCCCAAGCCGGCATCGAGGCACTCCATCAGCGTCGCCGGGTAGTGCTGCCGACGCTGGAAGCACCGCCCCTCTACCGATCGCGAGAAGGAGCTACGTCATGAAGCTGGGATTCGTCACCGATAGCCTCGGCAACCTGCCCCTGCGGGAGATGCTCAAGCAGGCTGAACGGCTGGGAGTGCCGGGCCTGGAGATCAACACCGGCGGATGGTCGACCGCGCCGCACTTTGACTTGGCGCAGATGCTCGCCAGCGCCGATGAACGCAAAGCCCTCAAACGCAGCTTCCAGGAACACAACCTGGAAATCATTTCCTTGAACGCCAACGGCAACCCTTTGCATCCCACGCAGCCTGCACAAGGCCAGTGTCTCAAGGACACGATACGCGTAGCCGGTGAGTTGGGAGTCAAGACCGTCTGCACCATGTCTGGCTTACCTGAAGGTCACGCCGGCGACAAGATGCCGAACTGGGTGGTTGCCTCATGGCCTCCCGAAACCCAGACAATGCTGCGCTATCAATGGGAAGAACGCCTGCTGCCCTTCTGGAGCGAGATAGCTGATCTGGCCAAGGAAAATGGTGTGGAGCGCATCGCTTTGGAATTGCACGGTAACCAGTGCGTCTACAACGTCCGCTCGCTGCTGAAGCTACGCAACGCAATCGGACCGGTGATTGGCGCCAACCTTGACCCCTCGCATCTGTTCTGGATGGGCGCTGACCCGCTGGTAGCCGCCGAAGCGCTGGGCGACGCCATTTACCATGTGCACGCCAAAGATACTTTGCTTAACGCGCCAGTCCAGGCCGTGGATTCACTCCTGGAAAATGGCTCGTTGATGGATATCTCATCCCGAAGCTGGTCCTACATCACGCTTGGATTCGGCCACGGTGAGCAATGGTGGCGGCAGTTCTGCTACCGCTTGAAGATGGCTGGCTACGATGGCTGGCTATCGATCGAGCATGAGGACGTTTTACTCAACAGCCTCGAGGGTTTGGAAAAGTCCGTAAGACTGCTACAGAGCGTCATGCCGGTAGCCACCAGCGATTTCAAACCCCAACCCATCTGAATCGCACCACGAGAAAAACCCATGTAATTGCATGTTGAAACGCTCACCGCAACGGCGAGTGAGCATCACCCATGAGTTTCAGTCAGGAATATCACAATGACAATTAATTCCTACGGAAATACGGCAGACACTTCAGCCACTTTTGTAAGTCCTGAAAAACACCAGGCACAGCGCTACCTGCAAAAAATCACTTGGATTGCCACGTTTGGCGGCCTGCTATTCGGCTTCGATACCGGCGTCATCAATGGCGCCTTGCTCTACATGAAAGATGACCTGGGCCTGACACCCTTTACGGAAGGTCTGGTGGCCAGCGCCCTATTGATCGGCGCAATGATGGGGGCGCTGTTCAGCGGTCGCCTATCGGACCTCAAGGGTCGCCGCCGTATCATTCTTTTCCTCGCCGTAGTGTTTTTTCTTGGCGCGTTGGCTTGTGCGCTGGCGCCCACCCTCAACGTCATGGTGGCCGCCCGCTTCACGCTGGGGTTAGCGGTGGGCGGCGCATCGGTCGTCGTGCCGGCGTATCTGGCGGAGATGGCCCCATCCAGCATCCGCGGTCGCATCATCACTCGCAACGAATTGATGATCGTCACTGGGCAATTCCTGGCCTTCACCACCAACGCCACACTGGGCAATTTGTTCAGCGATCTCGACGGTGTTTGGAGATGGATGCTTGCCTTGGCAACCCTGCCAGCAGTGGCACTCTGGTTGGGTATGCTCTACATGCCGGAAAGCCCGCGCTGGCTGGCCACCAAAGGGCGCTTCAGAGAGGGCCTGGAGGTGCTGAAACTGGTACGGGAGGAGTACTACGCCAAGGCTGAAATGGAGGCCATCACCCAGCAGATCAGCAACGAGCGATTCATCAAAAAAGGCGGCTGGCGCGACCTGTCTCAAAAGGGCGCGCGACGAATTTTTTTGATTGGCATCGGTATCGCTGTTACGTCGCAGCTGACCGGAGTCAATTCAATCATGTACTTCGGCACCCAGATCCTCACAGAAGCAGGCCTGGAGCAACGTAGTGCACTGATCGCCAATGTCGTAAACGGCGTTATCTCGATTGGTGCAACGTTCGTGGGCATTGCTCTGCTGGACCGCGTGGGCCGTCGCCCAATGATGCTGCTCGGTTTCACTGGTACCACATTGTCTTTACTGTTGATTGGCCTGGTTTCGGTTTTTGTCGATCCCTCCGTCACCCGCGCCATGCTCATTCTCGGAGCCATGGCGATGTTCCTGGCCTCCATGCAAGGGCTGATCGGGCCTGCTTTTTGGGTACTTTTGGCGGAAATCTTCCCAATGCGTATCCGCGGCGGATGCATGGGTATGGCGATCGCAGCGTTCTGGTTGACCAACGTGATGATCGGCATGTTCTTTCCATCTTTGGTTGCGACGATCGGGATCGGGCAAACCTTCTTTGTGTTCGTGGGAGCAGGACTTCTATCTCTGACTTTCGTCGCGGTATGGGTACCGGAGACACGAGGCAGCACCCTCGAAGAGATTGAACAGCGGCTGTATGGTTAGGCGAGGATGAAGTTTCCCCTTAACTGCCGTTCCTCCGCTTCCCTGTTCCGTTCCGTGTTTTTTGGGAAGCGGCTCTCCTCTGCCGATGGCTGTGCCCGAGTTCAGGCTGCTTTTAGCGGGAAGTGGTTTTCGTTCGGAGTTCACCTACGTTGTCATGGTGGCAGATGCGTTATTCGAATTTGCGAGAGCGTCATAGGGACTGCTGGCCTTGCTCAGGCCGAGCTCTGCACATACGCCCCCGCTTGTTCGATTGTAAATGTGCAGGGTGCAACCAATTTTACAAGTAATCATCTGTACGATGGCCAATCCCAGGCCCGCGCCATTGGCATTGCCTCGGCTATAAAATCGCTCGAACAATCTGCCAAGCTCCCCTTCTGCTATTCCCGGCCCGGCGTCTTCCACCCTCAAGCGCGCCACGCCCCCCTCGTCCTGACGCACCACGACAGTCACCTCGCTGCCTGGGGAAGAAAAGTTGAGGGCATTGGTGACCAGGTTCTGCATGGCAATGGCTAACGCTACCGGCTCGGTCTCCACCCAACACGCTTCATCACACTCCAGCACCAACTCCACGCCCTTCTCCATGGCCAGTGGCGTGAGTTCGGCCAGTTCTTCGCGGACCAGCTCGGTGAGTTGCACGCGTTGATACAGGGGGTTGTTCAGTTGCGGTTCGATGCGGGCCATGGTGAGCAGTTGGCTGCCTATACGGGTGGCGCGGTCGACGCCATTGACCAGGAAATCCAATGCCTCACGCCGCTGTTCTTCGGTGACGGCGCTTTGCGCGTTCTGGGCGTGGATGCGCAGGATTGCCAAGGGTGTACGCAGTTCGTGGGCGGCGTCAGCGATGAAGCGGCGCTCGCGCTCCAATAGATCATCCACCTGATCCAACAGGCGGTTGAGCGCGGTTTGCATGGGCTCCAGATCGCTCGGCAGCGGCTTGAGGTGCAACGGCTGCAAAGAATCGGTGGTGCGCCCGCGGATAGAACGGGCCATGGCGCGCAGGGGGTTGAGGCCCCAGCCGATGACCAGCCAGATCAATAATGCCAGCAACGGCACACCGATCAGTGTGGGCCACAGCGTGTGGCGAACGATGCGCTGGATAAGATCCTGGCGAATGTCGTCGCGCTCGCCCACCCATATCAACAGGCCCTGTTGCGGGTCAGCCAGGAGGAAGGCGCACCAGTCGTTACCGTTGTCCACCAGGTCGTGGGAGCCAAGGGTGACGGGCGGCGCATCGAGGATCGGTGCTTCGGCGGAGCGCACCAGCAGTTGGCCGTCGGTGCGCCAGACTTGAAAGGTCAGGCGGGTTTCGTAGGGATGGGCTACGCCGTCTGCGCCGACACGGCTCATGGCCTGGTCGAAGGCTTGGTAAAGACGGTCCCAGTCGGCCTCGCCGGGGGCGCGCTGGTGCAGCACGCCTTGCAGCAGGCGGGCACTTTGAGCGAGTTGCGCATCGTAGACTTCTTCGATTTCGTGGTGGCTGTCGCGCAGGACCAGCCAGCTGATCAGGGCGTCACCCAGCAGGATCAGCACCAGCACCGGGACGAGAATACGCGCGCGGACGGAAATCATGGTTTGAACGCCAGTACGTAGCCGACACCACGCACGGTACGAATCAGTTCGGTGGAAATTTTTTTGCGCAAGTTATGGATCAGCACTTCGAGGGTATTGCTCTCGACGCGGTCCTGCCAGCCGTACAACGCCCGCGATAGCCGCTCGCGTGTCACCACTTTGCCGGGGCGCACCATCAACTGGTGCAGCAATTGGTACTCCATCGGTGTGACGATGATCTCCTCGTCCTGATAGCGAACCTGCTGGGTGGCTGGGTCGAGGCTGACGCCAGCATGCTCCAACAGCGGTTGTGCGCGGCCCTGGCTGCGGCGCAGTAACGCACGCACGCGGGCCTTGAGTTCTTCCACGTCGAACGGTTTGACCAGGTAATCGTCAGCGCCCGCATCCAGCCCGGCGATACGCTCGGCGGTGCCGTCGCGTGCGGTGAGGATAAGCACTGGCAGGTCGTGTTGCTCGGCACGCAATTGCTGCAACAGATCAAGGCCATCCAGGCGTGGCAGGCCGAGGTCGAGCAGCAGCAGGTCGAAGCTTTCGCTGCGCAGGGCATGCAATGCGCCCAGGCCATCCTGCAGCCAGTCAAGGGTGTAGCCTTCGGCGCCCAATGCCACGCGAATCCCCTGGCCGAGGGCACGATCATCTTCGACAAGGAGTAGGCGCATCACAAAATCTCTCTAGGAATCGGCGGCATCATGCCGGGTTCTATCGGAGGCTATTCCGGCAAAGATGTTACAGCTCATTACCAACTAAGGTTGCGTTAAGGTTGATTTTGCACTGTGCAATCTCCCACAAACGCTGAGAGCTTTTCCATGCGCAAAATTCTCCTGCTGTCCCTGATTATCGCCAGCCCTCTGGCCCTCGCCGGCCCGCAATGCACCACCGCCGAACGCTCGCAATGGCAAGACGAAAAAGCCTTCCAGGACAAGCTCAAGGCCGAAGGCTACGAAATCAGCAAGTTCAAGGTCACCGACGGCAATTGCTATGAGATCTACGGTTTCGACAAGGACAAGCGCAAAGTCGAGATCTACCACGACCCGGTGACCGGCAAGGCCGTGAAGACTGAGATAAAAGGCTGATGCAAGGCGAATCCCTGCGCCTTTGGGACCCGCTGGTGAGGCTGTTTCACCTGTCTATCGCCGGGGTCTTTGTTGCCAATTACTTCTTCAATGAAGCGGGCGACGACTGGCATGTCTGGCTGGGCTACTACGCCATGGCCTGGCTGCTGGTACGAGCGGTGTGGGGGTTCGTCGGGCCGCGCAGTGCGCGCTGGTCAGACTTCTGGCCGACACCGAAGCGGCTTGCGGCCCACCTGCGCTCGCTGCTCAGGGGGCGCCCGCAACATCGCCTGGGTCATTCGCCGATCGGCGCCCTGGTGATGGTGATGATGCTGTCGGCGCTGTTGACCCTCGGTATCAGCGGCTTCCTGATGCAGGAAGTCGATGCTTTATGGGGCGCCGATTGGCCCCTGCAAGTCCACGAAACCGCGGCAAATGTGTTGCTGGGACTGGTGTGCATCCATGTGCTGGCAGCGGTGTTCGAAAGTTTCCAGCTGCGGGACAACCTGCCGTTATCCATGCTCACCGGTCGCAGGAAGCGCCTGCCGGATGAGCGTGCACCGTAATCTTTTTCCTGATTGGTTTGCCTATGCGCCGCCTGCAACCCTGTACAGCTTGGCAAAATGATCACCTTCAATGTCTTTCGCTTCAGAAGCGATAAAGCCCCCTTTCACTCTCGTCGCAGGAGCGTATGGGGAGCAACGCCAAAGGCCTTGCGAAAAGCGTGGCTGAAATGAGAGAAGTCGGAGAAACCGAAATCCAGCGCCGCCTGAGAAATACTGCGGACTTGACCGCGCTCAATAGCCTCGCGGCTGGCGAGCAAGCGTGCCTTCCAGATTTCTGCGACCGGCGATTTCTGATGACGGGCGAAAGCGCGCGTCACAGTGCGCGTGGAGACATGGTGGGCTTGCGCGATGCGTTCGAGCGACAGGTCCGCCTCGGTCAAATACTGGTGGATGTACTTCATGATCCGGCCATGCAGATCCAACTCGTCATGAGTCTGCTTTAAATCCTGGAGTTCCAGGCTGACCACCAGAAGGTCGAGCAACGTGCTGGAGTAACGACTGGAGACTGCTGTGTTATGGAAGACTGAAGGCATACTCGCGGCTTGACGTAACATCTCGCGTAACGGAATCACCCCGGGGCGACGGTCATCCAGAACCACAGCGGTGCAGTCTGCTATGGAAGGCAGGCGCTGACTGAGCAGTTGTCGCGGAATGCGGACAAGGTGGTTATCAGTACCACCGAAGCTGAATCTGAACGGCTGGGATGCGTCATAAAGAAACAGATCGTCCGCCGCCAGTTTCGTCCGTCGGTCAGCCTGCTCCAGTTCGCCATAACCGCTCCGGGTAAAGCCCAACCACAAGTCGTCATTGGGATCACTGCGCAGGTGCTGGGCGGAACGCTCCCAATAGTGCAAGGGTGCGGACAACGTGCAGATGTCCAATGCGCCCATGCCATGCACCTCCAGCGCCCCGTCAAAATCGCTCTGCGCCAGTCGTTTGCTGTCTGCGTCCAGGCAGTGGTGACAAACCACCTCTTTCCAGTAATCGAACCGGAGGGGGGCCGTAACGGCAAGCGTTGAATACTGACAGGTCTGGCTCATTGCATTCACCTCGCGGCGGCGTTTCAACAAAAGAAGCGGGGTAACGTTTTTGCGAGCCAAGCAATTAGCAGGCCATTTCCATCGCCTCATCCCCGCTGTCAGACACCTTGGAAGATAGCTGCTTGCGCGTTACCCAGGCCGATCCTTCCAACACTCCCCATGCCACTTCTCGGGGCGCCTCGCCCCCTTGCTTCACAAGCCCCGCACCATTGCTGCGCGCTGATATACCGGCCTTTTTTACCTGTCCTTTTTAACCAAACGGTTGTCCATTCGAGCCAAGCACGTTGCATCCCCCCTGGATAATTTCTACTCCACGCCATGTCCCTACAAGCACGAATGATGAGGTGTCTCATGCATCCACGAGAACAGCAGCGACTGTCCGATTCATCCTGGTTTTTACAGCGATGGGACATGGCACCCGAAGAGTTTGCCACTTACCTGGTGCAGCTCGGGACCTTGGTGCTGCAACGCCGATGGCGTGGTACCCACCGCAAAACACCAACATCCACTGGGATGTAGAACAGCGAACCGTCCGTTTGAGACGGAAATAAAGGAGCCCCCCATGGAATCTGCAATCGATAAACATCTCAAATGTCCCCGGACTTTGTCCCGTCGTGTTCACGACGATTACCAGCCACCCTTCCCGATGTTTGTGGGGCGAGCCGACGAAAACATGAAGCAAGTGGTGATGGCTTACCTCGGGGTGCAATTTCGTGACGAGCAACGCGCCGCCGCCCTGCAAGCCATGCGCTACATCGACGCAAGCTTTGCCCTCGCCGATGGCCCAGGGAATCACGACCTGACCTACCACCTCGACAATCAGGGTTATGGAAACTTCATCGCCGTGGGCTACTGGCGTGATCCCGCCGCCTATCAGCGATGGCTACTTTCAGCGCCTGTGGCCGATTGGTGGGGCGACGATGCGCGCCTGAACGAGGGGTTGGGGTATTTCCGCGAAGTCATCGCACCACGTGCCGAACAGTTCGAGACGCTGTATGCATTCCAGGAAGATTTGCCAGGTGTCGGTGCGATCATGGACGGCATCAGCGGCGAGATCGAGGAGCACGGCTACTGGGGCTCGGCGCGCGACCGCTTTGCTATCTCACAGACCGACTGGATGCAGCCGACCAGCGAACTGCAAGTCATTTCAGGCGACCCCGCCAAGGGCGGCAGGGTCGTGGTACGCGGCCACGACAACCTGACGCTGATCCGTTCCGGACAAGACTGGGTCGAAGCCGGCGACGAAGAGCGCGCGCTCTATTTCAACGAGATGCTGCCGCCCCTGCAAGACGGCATGAACTTCCTGCGTGACGAGGGGCAGGCGCTGGGCTGCTACAGCAACCGCTTCGTACGCAATGTCGACCTGGATGGCAATCTTCTCGACATCGCCTATGACATCGGTCACTGGCGATCCCTCGACAAACTGGAACGCTGGGCAGAATCCCACCCCACTCATTTACGTATTTTCACCACGTTCTTCCGAGTGATCGGAGGCCTTTCGAAGCTGCGGCTGTATCACGAGGTCTCGGTAGCGGACGGTAGCCAGCAACTGTTCGAGTACATCAACTGCCACCCGCAGACCGGGATGATGCGCGACGCGCAAGTGTCGCCCACCTGACTCCATCGCTGACTCCACTTTTAGCCCTGCGCATTGCCTGACTGGCGATTGCGGGGCTCTTTTTGCCCGAAAAAAGGATCGTCGATCATGAAACAGTTCCGCTACCTGTCGCTTGCCGCCCTCCTCCCCAGCCTTTCCTCCCAAGCGCTCGAGGTGGATCCTGGCGATTACGAGCCGCTCCCCGTGGGAGCGACCATCGGCGTGGTCTACTACCAGCACGCCACCACGGACAGTGCCTATGCCCAGGGTCACAAGACCAGTTCCGATTTCAACCTGACATCCGATATCGGCATTCTGCGTCTGCTGCACGTCTACCAGTTGAGCGAGCGACTGACCATCGAGCCTCAATTCCTATTGCCCTTCGGTCATGTCTCAGGCGGTGGTGACGCGTCTGGTCTAGGCGACGCCAGCGGCATCGGCGACCTCATTCTCACTGCGCCGCTCAAGTACCGTCTCAACGACGCCAACGACACCCTCGGTGCGACCGCCTACTTGTACGTGCCGACTGGCGACTATGACAAAGACGACGCGCTCAACATTGGCGAGAATCGTTGGAAGGTTGATCTCCAGGCCGCTTACGTCAAGCACTTCACGGAGAAGTGGGCCATCGACCTCGTCGGTGACGCTATCTGGTACGCAGACAACAACGACTTCGGCGCCAGCTCCGCCCGCCGGGAGCAGGACGTTTCCTACGGCGCTCAGTTAATGGGGCGCTACATGCCCGACGAGACCACTGCGCTGGCTATCGGCTTCGGCCACAGTTGGGGCGGGGAAAACCAGATCGATGGTGTCAACCAGGACGACAGGATGGAAACCACCAACTTCCGCGTCACGGCCAGAAAGTTTTTCACCGCCAAGGACCAACTCCAAGTGCAACTTGGACGCGACCTGGCGGTGGAGAACGGCCCCAAAGAAGACTTTCGCATGAACCTGCGCTACGTCAGGGTCTTTTAGACCCGCCCGTCTCTACCACCCGTTGTCCTTATCAACCAAGCGTGTGCCCAACGACGCGACAGTTGGCTAATGAGATGCCTCTCACCCGAAACGGAGCAACCAGACAATGACCGACCAGCAACCCACCACGGAACAACAACCCTCCCTCTATACCCGTCTTGGCGGCTATGACGCGATCTATCAGTTCGCAGGCGCAGTGTTGAGAAAGACAATGGGACACCCGGCCATCGGGCACATCTGGGCCCATATGTCGGAATCGACGTTCCAAAAGGAACACATCAATTTTGTCGATTTCCTTTCCGAGCACTGGGGTGGAAGCGCCAAATACAGGGGTAGAGACATGGTCACCGCGCATCGTGGGATGGGGCTGACCGAGGTGCACTGGCAAGCCGTGCTCGATTGTCTCGAGGCGTGCTACGACGACTACGCTCTGGCCCCGGATCTGCGCAAAGAGGTCAATGACTTCCTCATCAAGTTCAAACCGGCGGTGATCGGGAGCCCCTCCTATCGGGATGTCGTACTCGCGCACCCGGAAATGGACCCTGCCAAAGGCATGAGAAGCGTTGGGGTTGTCTGGCCAAAACCCGGGAAGTCATCTTGGAAACAGACCACGCCTGAATCCGAAGACTGATACCCCGGCATAAGCCTGAGCCACAGCAATGGAGGGCGACCGTGGAGGGGCAAGCGAGTCCCGCTCAACCAAGCGACTGTCCTCCTCAGCCAAGCGCCGCTCAATCTGTGGAGATAGCTTGATACCAGCCCCGGCCACGGCTCGCCAATCGTGCGCACCGTGCCCGGGCATCCCCGAGATGACGTTTGAACAGACATTGCCAGCCCCTGCGGGTTGGCACAGGACACAGGACACCCCATGGCCATCATCCGCCCGACTCTCGAACAAGTGCAGGATCTCGCCAGCCGCCTGCACATACAGCTGACACCCGAGCAAGCCAGCGAATACCTGGCGCTCATGCAATCCAGTTTCGACGCCTACGACCTCGTCGATGAGTTGCCTGATTTCATCCCTTCAGTGCGCTACGAGCGCAGTTCCGGTTATCGCCCTTCAAGCGCGGAAAACCCGCTGAACGCCTGGTACTACAGAACTGAGGTGATGGGCGCCAGTTCGGGCAAGCTTGCCGGCAAGACGGTCGCGCTCAAAGACAATATCTCTCTGGCCGGTGTCCCGATGATGAACGGCGCCGCACCACTGGAGGGTTTCGTACCGTCGTTTGATGCCACTGTGGTGACGCGTCTGCTCGACGCGGGAGCAACCATCCTCGGCAAAGCCACCTGCGAACATTACTGCCTCTCCGGTGGTAGCCATACCTCGGACCCCGCGCCTGTGCACAACCCTTTTCGCCATGGTTTCACAACGGGCGGTTCGTCTTCGGGCAGCGCGGCGCTTGTGGCGACGGGGGCGGTCGACCTGGCTATCGGTGGCGACCAAGGCGGTTCCATCCGCATTCCTGCCGCATGGTGTGGCATTTATGGAATGAAACCTACCTGGGGTCTAGTGCCTTACACCGGGGTCATGGCGATCGAGTCCACCTTCGACCATGTCGGTCCCATGACGAGCAACGTACGCGATAACGCGCTCATGCTCGAAGTGATGGCCGGTGCCGACGGGCTCGACCCTCGCCAGGCCGCCCCCAAGGTCGATGCCTATTGCGACTATCTGGAACGAGGCGTGAGCGGACTCCGGATCGGGATCCTCCAGGAAGGCTTCCAACTCGCCAACCAGGATCCACGTATCGCAGAAAAGGTACGCAGCGCTATCGCCCGGCTAGAAGCTTTGGGCGCGCGGGTCGAGGAGGTATCGGTTCCCGAACACAACCTGGCGGGATCGTTATGGAGCCCTATCGGCTGTGAAGGCCTGACCATGCAAATGATGCACGGCAATGGAGCGGGTTTTAACTGGAAGGGGCTTTACGACGTGGGCCTGCTGGACAAACAGGTCGGTTGGCGCGACCAGGCAAACGCATTGTCACCGTCCCTCAAGCTTTGCATGTTCGTCGGCCAGTTCGGCCTGGAGCGCTACAACGGTCGCTACTACGCCAAGGCCCAGAACATAGCGCGCTTTGCCCGAGCGGCCTATGACAAGGCACTGGACACCTATGACCTGCTCGTCATGCCGACGGTGCCAATCACCGCTCAGCCGCTCCCGGAACCGGGCTCTTCAATCACCGAGACCGTCACGCGCGCGTTGGAGATGCTTGGCAATACGGCCGCTCAAGACATTACGGGACACCCCGCCATGTCGATCCCTTGTGGCCTGGTGGACGGACTGCCCGTGGGGCTGATGTTAGTCGCAAAACATTATGCCGAAGGCACCCTCTATCAGGCTGCAGCCGCATTCGAGGCTTCTGTTGATTGGCGGACGTTGTGAACCTGCGCATCGCATTGGCGAGCAGACACCGGCAAGTAGCACTGAAAGTGAGTATCAACTTCAGAGGAGCCAAGACATGAGCCATACCTACGAACATCATCACGATCACGATCATGACCACACCGAGCCACCCGAGGCCATCGCCTTGCGTGTCAAGGCACTCGAATCCCTGTTGATCGAAAAGGGCTTGGTCGACCCAGCCGCCATGGATGCTCTGGTGGACACTTACCAGCACAAGGTCGGCCCGCGCAACGGCGCCCAGGTGGTCGCCAAGGCCTGGTTCGATCCCGATTACAAGCATCGACTGCTGGAAGATGCCACCGCGGCCATTGCCGAACTGGGTTTTTCCGGCGTGCAGGGCGAAGACATGGTGGTGGTGGAGAACACTGCGACCGTGCACAACGTGACGGTCTGCACGCTGTGCTCCTGCTACCCCTGGCCGACCTTGGGCCTGCCACCCGTCTGGTACAAATCCGCGCCCTATCGGTCACGGATCGTCATCGATCCGCGCAGCGTGCTGGCCGAATTCGGCTTGACTATTCCCGATGACAAGGAAGTCCGCGTCTGGGACAGCAGTGCCGAGTTGCGCTACCTGGTACTGCCGGAACGTCCGGCCGGTACTGACGGCTGGAGCGAGGAACGACTGGTCGAGCTGGTGACGCGTGACGCCATGATCGGCACCGGCCTGCCGAAGACGCCGGGCGACGAAGCCTGAACCTGAAAAGGAGAAAACCATGAACGGTGTACACGACTTAGGCGGTATGCACGGTTTCGGCGCGGTGCTCACCGAAGAAAATGAACCCATCTTCCATCACGACTGGGAGCGCAGGGTCTTTCCGCTGTTCGCCTCGCTCTTCGTCGGCGGACACTTCAATGTCGACGAATTCCGCCATTCCATTGAGCGCATGGAACCGGCTGAATACTTGCAGTCCAGTTACTACGAGCATTGGCTGCATGCCTTCGAGAACCTGCTGCTGGAAAAAGGCGTGATCAGCACTGGCGAACTGCAGGGTACGGCCAAACCAACCCCACCGACACAGCCCGTCACGGTTTTAACGCCGGACATCGTCGAGGCCGTAGTGCTCGGCGGCGCCTCTTCCCGGGCAAAGGAACCCGTCTCTGGCCGCTTTCGGGTCGGTGACCGGGTGCGGACGAAGAACCTCAACCCGACCACCCACACCCGACTGCCCCGCTACGCGCGCGGCAAGGTCGGGACCATCGAGATTGCACACGGCGCGTTTGCCACCCCAGACACGATGGCCCACGGTCTAGGCGAACAGCCCCAACAGGTCTATGCCGTTCGCTTCAGTGCGACAGAACTGTGGGGAGTGGCGCGACCGGACAGTGTTTGCATTGATCTGTGGGACAACTATCTGGAGGCCGTATGAGCGCCAGCATGCATCACATCCCCCCAATAGCCGGCCTGTCTCTCGACGATGAAGGCCCGGTATTCGACAAACCTTGGCAGGCCCAGGCTTTTTCCCTGCTGGTACACCTGCACCAGATCGGTCTGTTCCCCTGGGAGGACTGGGTGCAGGTATTCAGCGACGAGATCAAGGCTACCCCGGCGCAACCCGGAGAAAGCGTCAACGACACTTACTACCGGCAGTGGCTCACAGCGTTGGAAAGAATGGTCACCACTCTCGGTTTAACGGAGGTGAAAGACATCAGCCGGCGCACCGAGGAATGGCAGCAAGCTTACTTGAATACCCCCCATGGACAACCGGTGACGCTGCTCAATGCGAGTTGCCCACCGGCCCATGGAAACGGCCACGAACACCTGCCGCGGCACGAGCCGGTGGCGATCAGCCGGGCCATAGGCTGAGGCCGGAGTCGTCCTGTTTTTTACTTTCGAGGCCGCGTAGCGGCCAAGGGGAAATCGTCATGCATATCGAACCTAACCTGGTGGAAGCTGGAAAACTCTGGCTGAGCTACGTCACTGCCGCAGGTGCCGGCGCGTACACCCTCAAACTCGCTGCCCAAGCCATGGGCGAGCGTGGTGTCTTCTCGCTGCTGGCTCGCACTGTCACTGCCACGGCCCTGGTATTCAGCTTCTTCGAGCTACTACCGCATCATCCCGTCGGCGTCTCCGAGGTCCATCTCATCCTCGGGTCAACCCTGTTTCTGCTGCTCGGCGCCGCACCTGCGGCAGTGGGTCTGGCCCTGGGGCTGCTGATCCAGGGGCTGTTCTTCGCGCCATTCGACCTGCCCCAATACGGCATGAACGTCACCACCCTCCTGGTACCGCTGTTCGCAGTTACCGCCCTGGCGAAACGCGTCATCGCGCCAAACACGCCGTATGTGGAACTGAGCTACAGACAAGCGCTGGGGCTGTCGACCGCCTTCCAGGGGGGCATTGTCGCCTGGGTTGCCTTCTGGGCCTTCTACGGGCGAGGCTTCACAGCAGAAAACGCCCTGTCAATTCTGACCTTCGGCAGTGCCTACATGACCGTCGTCATCCTCGAACCGCTGTTGGATCTGGCCGTGCTGGCCTGTGCCAAGGCAACACATCGCCTGCGTGGTAGCACGCTGGTCGAGCGTCGTCTGTACCAGGCCGCCTGAGTCGACAGAGTCCAGTCCAGGCCAGACTGTCCCCGGGCATTCGAAGACCGTAATGCTCGGGGGCATCAAGAGCGAGAACCGCCCCGAAACCTCGTGAGCGAACCAGAGGTGTTTGATGTTTTCCAGAAATAGCACCCGCAAGGATTTGAAGCGGCTCGGCGACCGGCTGGAACAGCCCGACGGCGAGGGAGTATCGATAGCGGCGAAGGATCCGTCACTGCGACGGGTACTGGCGGGCATCGAACGCCTGCTCGCCGATCGCACGGCGCTCCAGGCCAGCGTGGTCGACCTTAACGCTGAACTGCAATGCCTCAAGCTTCAGCTGGGTGAATACGAAACGCGGCTGCATGATCAAGAACAACTTTGGCAATTGGCGGCAAGCGGGTCGGGTGATCTGCTCTGGAAATTGCAGCTCGATGGCAGCCTGCAGCCCGCACGCGATGCAGTACTGCAATGGTTCGGCAACCTGCCCACCCAAGCGGATCTCCCCGTCTGTCTAGGCTCCTGGAACGATTGCCTTCACCCTGACGACCGCCAGGCCAACCTGAATGCCCTGGCTCATCACCTTGCCGATCGCAGCGGGCAGGCTCCCTACCAGGTGGAGGTGCGCCTCGCGAGCCACTCGGGAGAATACCGCTGGGTCCGGATCTGCGGCGAAACGCTCCGTGACGAACGGGGGCTGCCACAGATCAGCGTCGGTCTGCTGCGCGACATCCACACACAGCGCTTGCGGGACGAAGAATTCACAATGCTCTCGGCCCGCTTCGATATTTCCCGCGAATGCATCCAGGACGCGCTCTGGGATATCAATATCGTCGCAGGCGATCCAGCCAATCCCCATAACGTCATCTGGTTCTCGTCACAGATGCGTCGCCTGCTCGGCTACGAAACCATCGAAGAGTTTCCCAATGTGTTCGAAAGCTGGCTGTCCCGCCTGCATCCCGAAGACAGCCAGCATGCCGTGCAAGCGTTTGTCGACCATGTCGCCGACCGCTCCGGCCAAACACCCTTCGATGTGACCTACCGCCTCAAGCACCGCAACGACGAGTACCGTTGGTTCAGAGGCAGAGGTCAGACCCAGCGAAGCAGCGACGGCACGCCCTTGCGTACAGTGGGGGCGATCACAGACGTGCACTCCCATCGCGAGGAAAGCCAGTTGCGCCAGACTCAGGAACGCCAGCATCAAGCGATGCAGGAAAACCTCGCCAAGCTGACACAGATAGTCGCCGCCATCCAAAGCATCGCCAAACAGACCAATCTGCTGGCCTTGAACGCAGCCATAGAAGCGGCCAGAGCCGGTGAAGCCGGAAGGGGTTTCGCAGTGGTCGCCGACGAGGTCCGCAAGCTGGCCACCCGCACCAGCCAGGCCACCCAGCAGGCGGCCGACATGATCGAGAGGTACTGAGTTCAAGCTGGGCATCCATTCTCATGAAATTGAAAGTGTGGCCTGCGCGTGTATGCCCGGGCCACACCGCAATTCAAACCAATTCAGCTAAAGAGGCCGGATTGAAGCCCTTCAGATCCGCGTAATCGCCTCTTTCCACCTTGGCGACCCAATCCTTGTCACTGAGCAATACACGCCCTACTGCGATCAGATCGAACTCTCCGCGCTCCATACGCTCGATGAGCCGATCCAGACTCGCAGGGACTGATCCCTTGCCGGCGAAGGCGTTAGTGACATCATTCTCCAGCCCAACCGAACCGACGCTGATGGTTGTGGCGCCAGTGACTTTCTTCGCCCAGCCCGCGCAGTTCAACCCGTTCTCACCGTCAATTTCGGGAAACTCAGGCTCCCAGAAGCGGCGCTGCGAGCAGTGCAGGACGTCGACACCGGCCTCGACCAGTGGCAACAACCAGTCCTCCATCACTGCCGGCGTTTCAGCAACGCGCACCCCGTAGTCCTGTTGCTTCCACTGGCTGACGCGCATGATGATCGGGAATTGCGGGCCAACAGCCTGACGAACGGCAGAGACGACCTCACTGGCAAAACGCGAGCGTTCCTTGATTGTCGGGCCGCCGTAGCGGTCGGTGCGCAGATTGCTACCAGACCAGAAAAACTGATCGATCAAATAACCATGGGCTCCATGGATCTCAACGGTATCGAAACCCAGTCGCTTGGCATCCGCTGCGGCCTTTGCGAACGCGGCTACCGTGTCGGCAATGTCCTCTTCACTCATCGCCACGCCACGCAAGTCACCTGGCGAAACCAGGCCCGACGGGCTTTCAACGGGAGCATCCGGCTCCCAGTCGTTGATGTAGCGCGTGGAGCCGGTGTGCCAGATCTGCGGCGCCATGCGCCCGCCAGCCGTGTGGACAGCATCGATCACGTTCTTCCATCCAGCCAGCGCCGCTTCGCTGTGAAAAAAGGGAATACCGGCATCATTGCGCGATGCCGGGCGATCAATCACGGTACCTTCCGACAAAATCAGGCCCACACCTCCCTCCGCCCGCCGCCGGTAATAGGCAGTGCTTGCTTCACCCGGGATGCCTTCGGGTGAGAACAGACGCGTCATCGGCGCCATGACAATCCGGTTTTTCAGTTCAAGCGACCGGATGGAAAAAGGACGGAATAAGATGCTGGTATCAAGGATCGACATCGGATGGACTCCATTTGTTTTCGGAGGCCATAAAGTATATTTTGTAAACCTGATGTCAATTAGGCACTTAAAATCGCCTAGGTATACGTGAGGACACTTCGATGCTGGAATTAAAGCCCCAATGTTTTTCGTCGGAGTGCCCAAGCCGGGCGTTGTTCGACCAGATCGCGGATAAGTGGTCAATGATGGTTCTGGCGGTGCTCGATGACGGGCCGCATCGCTTTAACGCCATCAAGCGTCGCCTGGAGGGCGTCACCCAGAAGGCACTTACCCAGTGCCTGCGGCGGCTGGAACGCAATGGTCTCGTCTCGCGCCAGATCATTTCGTTCTCGCCCGTGGCAGTGCAGTATGAGATCACCCCGTTGGGTCGAACATTGCAGCAGCCATTTCGCGAATTGCATAAATGGACGCTCGACAAGCTGCCCGAGGTTGAAGCGGCCCGGTCAAAGTTTGACGAGGCCGCGGAGTTCAAGCTGGCGGAGTGATTCGGTTAGCCCCCAAGCTACAAGGGATGCACACCGTTTCTGAACCATTTGTCCAAAATGGGCCGTTTATAGCTTATGACTCCCCAACCCCAAATACCGCTGCGGTGCCACCTTGCGCAGTCGCGCCGCCAGAAACACACCCGCCAGCAAAGCTGCGGGAATGATCGCGCAGAGGCCGTATGACAAGGCCTTGCTGGCGCCGGTCAGCACATCGAAATGCACCACCGCGATGACCAGGACCGCCAGCAGGGCCACGCAAGAAAAGCCAGGGAAAATCCGCCCCCGCCAGATCCCCAGCTTGAGTTCGGGGTGGCGCCGGGCAAAGACCCATACCGCTGCGGACGTGAGCGCCATCAGCAGAATCACGCACAGCGTCGCCAGGTTGGACAGCCAGGCGAACAGTTGCAGGATCGGATCGGCATCCATGGCGGCGAAAATCAGTACCACCACGGCGGAGATCAGGCTCTGTAATGCCGAGCCCATGTGCGGGCTCTGGTGCACGCGATGGGTGGTGCCCAACCGGCTGGGCAGCAAACCATCACGCCCGATGGCGTAGAAGTAGCGGGCCGCGGCGTTGTGGAACGCCAGCAGCCCGGCATAGATGCTGACCATGAACAGCACGCGGATAACCTGGGTCAGGTGCGGGCCGACAAAGTGGTCGGACATGCCATAGATAAACGTCGTGGGGTCCTGCAAGGCCTGAAGCGTGGAGACGATCTTGTCCGCGCCCACGCCAATCACCATCGACCAGACCGACAGCGCGTAGAACCCGCCGATCAGCAACACCGAACAGTAGGTGGCAATCGGGATCGTACGCTGCGGGTTCTTGGCTTCTTCACCGTAGATAGTGGTGGCCTCGAAGCCGATGAACGCCGCGAAGCAGAACAGCAAGCCGATGGATGGCGTGCCGCTGAACACGTGGTTGCGATCGAACGCATCGAGATTGATCCCGCTGTCGCCACCGGTCCTGAGAATGGCGAAATCCAGGAGCAGGATCGCCAGGTATTCGGCGATCACAATGACCGACAGCACCCGGGCGGACAGATCGATCTTGCGGTAGCCGAGAATCGCAACGCTGGCCATCGCCATCAACGAGTACGACCACCAGGGCAATACCAGGCCGAAGACGCTTTCCATCGTGCCGCTGACCACGCCGCCGAACATCCCATACAGTCCGACTTGCAGGATGTTGTAGGCAAACATCGCCAGCACCCCCGCCGCGCCGCCGGCCAAGCCACCCAGGCCGCGAGAGGTGAAGGCATAGAAACCGCCGGCGTTGGTCACGTGCCGGGACATGGTGGTGTAGCCCACCGAAAATGCCAGTAACACCAGCAAGGCCAGGATCAGCAAGGCCGGTGTGCCAGCGCCGTTGCCCAGCATGATGCCGATGGGGAAGCCGCCGGCGATGACGCTCAAGGGGCTCGCCGCCGAAACCACGAAGAAGATGATGAAGCCGACACCCAGGGCCCCACGCTTGAGCTCCGTGGAGCTATTGACCGGGAGAGGTACACTCATGTTTTCTTGACCTTATTGTATGAGGCAGTCGCTGTAGGATCGGCGCAGTCAATCGCTCGCCGTCACCGGATAGCGTTATTGTTCGTGTCGCACGCTGGATTCGATCCTATGCCTGCCGCCGAACGCCCCATTAGCCCAAATCGGTAAGCGGCGCGTTCCCCTCAAAAAAGCCAGCCGTCCAGCTGCTCTCGCCTTACTGCAAGGCGATACGCGCCGTCAGTTCCGACGCCGCGCCGGTGACCAGGTCGCACAAGTAGCTCTGCTGGAACGCATGGAACCGCTCGCTACGCCCCACCAGGGTCATGCTCCCGAGCACTCGGCGTTTTTCGTCGAAGATCGGCGCCGCAACGCCACTGCGCCCCGGATACAGCTCGCTTTCACTGATGCAGTAGCCCTGCTTGCGGATGGCGAGCAACCCCTTGGTGAACGGTTTCCACTCCATCCCATGATGCAGCACTTCGGTGGGCTTGGCGTGGACGTCGTAGATGCGGCGGATCTGGCGCGGCAGCAGATAGGCCAATACGACCCGAGCGGTCGCACTGTGGAAAAGATCGATCGGCCGCCCCCGGTCGCCACCCACGGGGCCGGCGTCGGAACCCCGCTGGATCAGCACGTTGACCACTGAGTCGCCATGCCATTCGCTGACCAGTGCGTCCAGGCCCGTGTCGGCCACCAGTTTGTCCACCAGGCCCCGGCTGCAGGCCAGCAATGGATCGTAGTGGGCCATCTGATGCTCCAGCGTGACGATGCGGGGGCCGAGCGCGTAGCCGCGAGGCAATCGCTTCAAGAACCCCGCGTCGCCGAGTTCGCGCAGATAACGATAGGCGGTGGCGGGCGTGTAGCCGAGCTCCTGACAAATCACCTCCACATCGATGACCGGCTGTTCAGGGCGAAACAAGTCGAAGACCTTGAGCAGGCGGCGAAGGCTGTTCATCTTTTCGACATCCTTGTGCAGGCAAGCCTGTCCGCTGTCGGCTGCAGCGGGCAAAGGCTCAAGCAAGGGCGCAACCGCCGATGGCAGAGCGTGTGGTCTGGGACGGCAATTCTGCGAACAGCGCCTGGTACTCCGCCGCAAAATGACTGAGGTGATAGAAGCCCCACTGGGCCGCCGCATCGCCTATCGAAAGATACGACGCGGGGGTGGACATCAGGGTTCGGCGCACACCGTTCAGCCTCACGGAGCGCAGGTAATTGACCGGCGTCGTCTCGGTCACCGAGCGGAAGCTGTTCTGCACCGTACGCCGACTGACCTGGAGTCGCTGGCACAACTCGTCCACGCTGGGCACGTTGTTCAATTGCCCGGTCGCCAGGCGGTGGCATTTTTCGACAATGTAGCTGCGCGTGGAACTTGGCGTGCGCTGCTGCTTGTCGCAGGCGGGGTCGGTCATCAATTGCAGCAGCTCGCCGAGCATGGTCTGCTCCAGCGCCTGTTCCCGGTCTTGCGCATGGTCGAGTTCTTCACTCAAGAGCGCCTGGGAGAACGCCGCCAGCATTCGACGGCGAGCCTCGGCATAGCGCTGAGTGGACACCTTGATCACCGGCTGACGCAACAACTGAGCGATTTCCTTGGCCGACGCGGTTTGCGCCAACGCCTGTTCGAACAACTCACGCTCGAAAGTGATCGCCAGCAGTTCCATTCCCAGCGGCATATGGAACATGAACTCTTCGCCACCATGAAGAAAGAACAGGCTGCTGTCGTCCACTTCCCGCCCCTGCATCCGGATCGAACCCGGGACGGTGATCGGCACGGCGAAACACATCTTGCCCCGTGGGGCCACGCCGTGCTGCACGACACGCTGGTTGATCTGTTCGCGAAACACGTGGCAGCGCGCCGTCGTCAACTGGATAAGTGAGCTCTCAGCCGTACCAGCGGTCAACTGGTTGTAATCCTGGTTCCACTCCTGGACGGTGGCGGCGTGGACATGAATGTCATGGAAATGGCTGATGTTCTGGTTTTTCATGATGACGAAAGCCTCGGCCGATATTCTTCTTTTTTAGATCGCCTTCCCGAGCGATATTCTCACATAAAGAGAATTCTGCAAATTTTCTTTGGGAAATGCCTGTGCTTCGGTGCTGACGCGCGAGGCGGCCCAACCATGTGCCGATTCGGGCTACCGGCCAGGAACGGGCCACGGGGATGATCGGCACACTGAAACCGACATCCTGAGAGACCATCATGAGCGAAGCCAAACTCGAAGCCCTCCATTTCGCGGATGCCCCGCGGATCACCTCCACCATTCCCGGCCCCCGGACCACCGAGGCGCTGGCGTTGTCGGCGCGTACCGAATCCATGGCACGCGGCGGCGGACGCATGCCCGTGGCCATGGATCGGGCGTTCGGCGCGACCTTCAAGGACGCCGATGACAACACCTACATCGACTTGTCCGCGGGTGTGGGCGTCAGCAGCGTGGGTCGCTGCCACCCGAAAGTGGTGCAAGCCATTCGCGAACAGTCCGAAGTGCTGATGCACGCCCTGGAGGTCAATAGCACCCGGCGCACCGAACTGGCCGCCAAGCTCTCCGAGATCGCGCCCGACGGCTTGCGCGGCGACTGCATTACCTTCTTCACGCAAAGCGGCAGCGATGCGTTGGAGGCGGCCATCAAGTTCGCCAAGCGCGTCACCGGGCGGCACCAGATCATCGCCTTCCACGGTGGCTACCACGGCGTGTGGAACGCTTCCGGTGCCCTGACGACAGGCACGGCCTACCGAAAGGGCTATGGTGCCCAGATGGGTGGCGTCATTCATGCGCCCTACCCTTATGCCTACCGTTTCCCTTTCGATACCACGCACAAAAGCGCCGAGCAGATCGCCGGCGAGTACGTGGATTACCTGCTGAACACCCCCTACACCGCCGCCGATGACGTGGCTGCCGTGATCGTGGAGCCGGTGCAGGGCGAAGGCGGCTACGTGCCGCCCTCGCCAGAGTTCCTGCAACTGTTGCGCAAGGCCTGCGACCGCAGCGGTGCGCTGCTGATCGTCGACGAGGTGCAGTCCGGCGCCGGGCGTACCGGCAAGATGTGGGCGGTCGAGCACTCCGGCGTGAAGCCCGACATGCTCACCTTTGGCAAGGGCATTGGCAGCGACCTGCCAATGGCCGGCCTGATCATGCGCTCGGACCTGGCAGCGGCGATTCCTGACGGATCGATGCCCAACACCTTCGCCGCCAACTCGTTGTCCGCGGCAGTGGCGCTAACCAACATCAGCATCCTCCAGGATCCGGAGCTCGACCTGCTCAACCGTGCCCACACACTGGGGCTGGAAGCACAGGAGCGTATTCGCGGCTTCGGCAGCCCGCTGGTCGGTGAGGTTCGCGGTCGCGGCCTGATGATCGGGATCGAGCTGGTCTCGGACCCGACCACCAAAGCGCCACTGGCACCGGAAAAGATTGGCCAACTCATGGGTTACCTGCTGAGCCACGGCGTGCTGATGATTCCCTGCGGTCGCTACAGCAACGTGATGCGTGTCATGCCCTCGCTGACGATCTCACGGGCGCTGTTCTTCAAGGCCCTGGACATTTTCGGCGACGCCCTGGACTCCCTCGATGCGTGACCTGTCCCGATTCCTGCACATCACTCATGGACTTCAAAATGACTGAGCACTTGAAACACTTCATCGCAGGCGCGTCTTTCGAAGCCTCTGACGGCCGCTGCATTAACCTCGTCAACCCCGTGACAGAACAGGTCTACGGCAGTTGCGCCCGCGGCACCGTCGAGGACGTGGACCGTGCCGTGGGAGCCGCACGCCACCAGCTCGAACGTGGCACCTGGAGCCAGCTTGACGGCGCCCAGCGCGCCCGACTGCTGTCGAAACTGGCCGACCTGGTGGAACGCGACACCGACGTGCTGGCCGATATGGACGCCGACGCCATCGGCCGCTCGCCGATCGAACCGCGCCGGCTGGACGTACCCAATGCGGTCGCCAACCTGCGCGCCTCCGCCGGCTGGGCCAACCAGCTCGAGGGGCGGACCATTCCCTCCGGCGGCTATTTCGGCACCAAGTCCCTCTCGTACACGGTACGGGAGCCAGTGGGCGTGGTCGGTGCCATCGTTCCGTGGAATTCACCGCTGATGATCACGGTCTGGAAACTCGCCGCCTTGTTGGCGGCAGGCTGCACCGTGGTCATCAAGCCGTCGGAAGAGACGCCACAGTCGGCGCTGCACCTGGCAACGCTGGCCCAGGAAGCGGGCTTCCCCGATGGCGTGATCAACGTCGTCACCGGCTACGGCAACGAGGTGGGTCGCGCCCTGTGCGAACACCCCCATGTCGACAAGATCAGCTTCACCGGCAGCCCCGAAGCCGGACGCGAGATCCAACGCACTGCCGGCGTACTGTTCAAGCGCGTGGCCCTGGAGCTGGGCGGCAAGAGCCCGCAGATTGTCTTCGACGATGCCGCCTTCGACGACGCGCTGTTCGGCTGCTCCCTCGGCCTGTTCGCCAACCAGGGCCAGGTCTGCGCGGCCGGCTCGCGCATCCTGGTCCAACGCGGCCTCGCCGATCGCTTCGCCGCAGCGCTGGCCGATGCCGCGCGCGCCGTCAAAGTGGGCGACCCTCGTCAACCCGGCGTGCAGATGGGGCCGGTGGCCAAGAAAGCTCAATTGGATCGCGTCAACCGCTACATCCAACTGGGCATCGACCAAGGTGCTTCCCTGCTGGCCGGTGGGGTATCGAACCCTGAACAGGGTTGGTTCGTCCGGCCGACCATCTTCGCCGACGCACGCAATGACATGGCGATCGCCCGGGACGAGATCTTCGGGCCCGTCGGCACGGTGATCACGTTCGACAGCGAAGAAGAGGCCGTCGCACTCGCCAACGATTCCAACTACGGCCTTGCCGCCACAGTCTGGACCAGCGACCTGGCACGAGCGCATCGCGTCGCTGCGGCGGTGAAGGCCGGGGCCGTGGGCATCAACTGCTGGAGCCCGCTGGACGCCAACCTGCCATGGGGCGGCGTCAAGTCCAGCGGCATTGGCCGGGAAGGAGGATTCAGCGGCGCGCTGGCCTACACCGAGGAGAAGGTCATTACCGTGCTGCTGCCCGGCTGAAAACAATCCTTGCACTGACAGGACCACCCTCCCAGTCCCCGTGCCTCAGAGGGTGGCCGTTCAAACGTGCTTTTTCGATGCCTTGATGATCGATGGAGAGACTGCGATGAATCCGGTAAATCAAACAATAATTGATCGGTATCCGACCTCCCTGCGGATTTTGCACTGGGTGCGCGCCGTACTCGTCGTTGGCCTCCTCTGGGCGGGCTGGCACATGACTGGGCTGGCTGACGAAGTGGCGAGCAAATATGAGTTCTATTACCCGTGGCACAAATCCTTTGGGGTGCTGGCATTCCTGGTGGTTCTGGTCCAGATCGCCGTGCGGGTGAGAGCGGCCAGGCTGCCACAACCGCCAGAGACGCTGGCACGGTATGAGCGGGTTTCGTCAAGACTTGCCCACCGTACCTTGTACGCGCTGCTGGTGATCGTGCCGTTGATGGGCTATTCGATGTCGAGCACCTACACAATGAGCGACGGCGTATTCTTCTTTGGGATGAACCTTCCGGAACTCCTGGGCAAGAATGACGACTGGTTCGTGGTCTTCCAATGGCTGCACAAAGTGCTTGCCTACACCCTGCTCGGTCTGATCCTGGTGCATGTCGCCGGTGCCCTGAAGCACCGGTTTTATGACCGCGATCCTCGAAACGACGTCCTGCGCCGCATGCTGTGACTTGATCAGGCGTTGGCGAAAAGTGCCAACGCCTTCATGGCTCGGACCAACGAGCCTCGGTAAAGTCGACGACCAACACATCGCCACCGAAATGCGCTCAGGCTGTTTCACAGCCTGAACGACCGCTCAGAAGGTCACCCAGGCGATGAGCTGGAAGTAGGTATTGGTTGATGCGCTCCCACTCTGGTTGCCCCCATTGCCGATCCACTTCTCAGGCTTGTATAAGCCAATGAGTGGCGAGAGCGTGATGTTGTCCGTCACCATCCAATCCAGAAAAAAGTCGAACTCGCGGGCGCTGAAGTTCTGCTCGCCTCGCCGGGAAAGCTGGTGGAAGTCGAAGGCCATCGCGTTGAGCGTTAACTTGTCGGTCGGCATGACCGAGAGCAACACGTCATTGATCTGCATGTTCGAAGTCACTGAGCCTGCGTAATTCGCGGCGACTTCGCCTTGGTAGCGTTTGCGAAAACCGCCCTGGAACAGGAAGTCCCAACCTTCTGAGTAACGCGTATAACGGTAGCTCACCGTCGGTTGCCATTTGACATCGGCGAAGGTGTAGCCCGCGTCGACGAACATCGCCCGCTGCGATCCCGAGCGTTTTTCCTGGCGCGCCACTTCGAACGCAAAGTCGGCATTCTCGATGCCGGCATTGCCCTGGCCACGGATGCTGTAGATATCCATGCCCTTGCGTTCACCCCGATCGGCAAAGACATATCGCTCCTCGACATCCAGGCCGCGCACGTACGTCGAACCGATCGAGCCGATGGGCGTCGTGTAGTCGACGGTGGCGGCCGCCACTTCGGCCTTGGATTGCCCGGGGTTATCCGATTTCAGCCAGATCAGGCTACCGTGAAGACCTTCCGTGCCGCCCAGCTTCAAGACTGCCGTATTCCCGAACGCCAACCGCGGGCCGAGGTAAAAGGCACCGCCGCGATTGAAGCGGCCATCCGCTACGCCCTCGATGGGGTTGAAAGCGTTCCCGGGGGCGAACCCATCATCGGTAATCAGGAAGCCGTCCACCGTAACGATCTGTCGGCCAAAAGAGAAATCAACCCCGTCCGTGCCCAATGCCGGAATCAGATCACCTGACTTCCAGCCCAGGTAGGCATCTTCCACAGCGGTTTCTCTTTCATTTCCGGCGGTGATCCCCCCCGCGTCGCCGTCGCCCCATGATCCCGTACTGATCATGCTGAAGCCGCCGTAGATCGAGCCGGCGGCGATCCGATTCGTCGTGCCGCTGAGACCATACTTGGCGAACCCTTCCTGCCACCGCATACTGCCGGGCTCGCGCTGCGGGTCGCCGAGGTAATTCTTGCTGCTGCCGAACCAGCCAAACCCGGCCCAAAGCTCAGCGTTCAGAACGGTCCCGCCTTCGTTTTCGTTGTAGAGCTCGTAACCCTGTGCCTGCGGCTCGAACGCACAGAGTGCGACCAGCGAAAGCAACGGGGCGTAATGGGGGCTGCGCATGACGTCTCTCCTGTTTTTATATTTATGAGGCGAGTCATGAGTGTTCCGATTCGGGTCGCCCATGCGGTAGCCCAAATCAGCATGTGCTAGGGCCAACGCCCCATTTCCCTGACATCCCCCGGAAAACATTTCCAGAGACGTGAACGGTTGCCGTTTTGGGCTACGGCCCACCCATGCGTGCGCCCTATGCTGGGGCCATAAGAACGCATAAGAACGAGGCATCCGTCATGACCCCATTACCGCTGTTACGTCAGGGGCTTTGCCTGCTGACCATCGTCGCTTGCAGTGCCCTACCCTCCCTGGCCACTGCCCACCATTCATTCGCGTTGTTCGACCAGACCAAGACGGTCACGGTAACGGGCGTCGTCGAGCGCTTTGCCTGGACCAATCCGCACATCACGATTTACCTCGACACACCCGGCCCTCCGCCCCAGCGATTCAAGATCGAGACCGGCAGCGTCAACGCGCTGCAACGTGCGGGCTGGAGCGCTGACTCCATCAAGGCCGGCGAAAACGCCGAGGTGTCCTTCAGGCCGCTGAAAAACGGTGACCCGGGCGGTCTGCTCGTGGAGATCAAGATCGGTGACGTCGTGCTCACAGGCGGCGGATAGAAGAAGTGCTTCTCCAGCTCCATGACGACCGAACCGAACAAGCCCGCAACGTGGAGACGTTTCAATGAAACCGACACGAACCTTGAGCGCAGCAATGATCTTCCTTGGCGTCGTCCTCGCGACCGGCGTCGGGGTGTGCAACGCGGCAACGTCGAAGACCCAGAACAATACGCGCCCGGATATCAGCGGTACCTGGGAAAGAACCCCCGACGACTGGTTCGGTGAGAACCCCGACGATCCGGTGCACCCGGGCGGCCCGATGGACCTGAAGGAACCCTATGCCAGCGGATACGCAGCGCTGAAAAAGAAACAAGCCGCAGCGAACGAAGCCGGCACGCCATTGGCCACGACGAGTTCCAGATGTCTGCCCGAAGGCATGCCAACGATGATGGCGGCGCTGTTTCCGATCCAGATCATTCATGACGACAAGCAGGTGATTGTCCTCGGCGAGTACCTTCAGCAGGTGCGCCGCATTCTCCTGAACCAGGCCATGCCGCCCAAAGAGAAGCTCGATCCCAAGTACCAGGGCCATTCCCGCGGCCACTGGGAAGGCGACACGCTCGTGGTGCAGACCCAACGTGTGCGAACGGACGTGACGTTCTATGACGTTCCCCACAGTGAGGAAATGAAGATCACCGAACGTATCAGGCTAAAGGGGCCGGACCACTTGGAGAACCAGGTGGTGATCGAGGATCCGCAGGTGCTCAACACCCCGTATCGCTTCACGTTCGACTACAAGCGCTCCAACTACGCCATTCAAGAATACGTCTGCGAGAACAACCAGATCGTGATCGACAGCGAGGGCAAGGCGTCCCTCAGCCGTGAGTGAAGCCCCTATCGATGCTCCCTTGGAGATGACCGGATGGAACGAGCGATGACCATCAGCCGCCTGCGGCCGGCGCTGCAAGGCGCCCTGCTCTCGCTGATCCTCACGTCGAGCGCGTTTGCAGAGGTACCCCGTATGCCCACGGCCATACCTGTTCCGCCCTCCGACAAGCCACCGCTGTCGTCGGCAAAACGCCCGGGCACCGAATACAGCGATTTGGAAAAGTACGGCTACATCGAGGAAGAGTTTTACCTGCAAGGCGTCGCCCCGGCCATCACCGCCGCGGGCAAACAACTCTTCGAAGCGCCGTACACCACGCGCATCCTGGTACGCAAACCGGCGGATCCCGCGCGCTTCAATGGCACGGTGGTGATCGAGCCGTTCAGCTGGTTCGGCGAGCGTGGCGCAGGCTGGATCCTGACCCGTGACTACTTGCTACGGCGTGGCTACGCGTACGTCGGCTACACGCTGAACATGAACCGGCCGGCCGTCGATCCCAAGTTCATCTCGGACACCCCGGCCGCCGAAGCCAAACAGATGGCCCAGTACGGACAAATCGTGAACTTCGAGTTCATGCGCCGCTTCGACTATGCACGCTATGCGCCGCTGGGCAGCTATTACGATCCGCAGCGCTTCACCCGCGGTGAAGGTCCCGATCCGTTCGTGCCACAGTCACAGGGGATCGCGGCGCAGCTGGCGTTGCTGCTCAAAACCAATGCGGCGCAAGGCCCTTTGGCCGGCCTGGATGTGCATCGCGTCTACGTCAATAGCTGGGCGGTGACCGCGCAAGTCTGGATGGATTATCTCGACCAGGGCCGCCACCAGCAATGGCGCATGCCCGACACACGGCCGCTGATCGATGCCTACATGACCGGCCGCATGGCCTATGGCGAGGTGGGCGGCGACGTTATCCGGCGACCGCGCCAGATGCCCGACGGCGTGCCGTTCGTGACCGTCTACAGCCAGTCCGAACTGATGCACGACGTGCTCGAAGGCATCGACCTGCCGCCGGACACCGACAGCCCCCAGATCCGCTACTACGAAATAACCGGCATGCCTCATCTGCGGCTGGCCGACCTCGGTACGGAACATACCGAGCTGTTCGCCGCCGACATTGGCAAGGGCGACGACCCACGCTGCCGGATGCTGTACGACGAACCGGTGGAACTGGTCGTCTCGGCGCTCCTCGATGGCATGGACCAATGGGCGCGCGATGGCAAAGCCATGCCGAAGGCCCCGCGAGTCGTGCACGAAGGCAAGGCCGTCGCGCGCGACCCCGTCACCGGCAACCTGCAAGGGGGCGTGCGCCCGCCATGGATCCAGGTGCCCAGCGCGACCTACCTCACGGACCAGGAAACCGGCTGTGGCCTGATCTATGACACCAAGGTGCCCTATCCCAAGGACGTACTTGTCCAGCGTTATGGAAGCTTCAGCCGCTACGAACAGGCATTCGAAGACGCCAAAGGGCTCTCGATCAAACAGGGCTATCTCCTTCCAGAAGACGCAACGGGCCTGCGGCCGATCGCGAAACCTCAAGACTTCTAACCCAACGCGGAAGCAAAGCAGATGTCATCAGAACTCATCATCGCCTGGATCTACGCGTCCCCCGTGAGCACCGCCATCAGGGATATGTTCTGGGTCGTGCCCACCGTCCAGAGTATTCATATCGTCGCCATCGCGGTGATCTTCGGTGCCGCCGTCATCTCCGACCTCAGACTGGCCGGTGTGCTCGCCACCGATGAGCCCATGCGCGGCGTCATCCGCCGTTATTTCCCATGGATGCGCGCCGCCCTCATCGTTCTGCTGCTCAGTGGCCTGGTCATGATCATCGGCGAACCCGACCGCGTCCTGGTCAACACGACGTTCTGGCTGAAGATGTGCCTGGTGGTCGCCGTGTTCACGCTGGCCTGGTCAATCCGGCGTCCATTGCTGCGCCCTGCCGCTCAGGCACAAGGCGACGACCAGGAGCCTCCCGCCAAGGTGCTGGCCTGGCTATCGATCGCCCTGTGGTGCGTCGTGATCTTCTGCGGTCGCTGGATCGCCTACTGATTCCAGCTTTTCGATGAACGTTTTTCTCAGGTATTCACCATGGACATCCAATCGATACTGCAAGCCCTCGAGGACACCTCTGTCGCCGCCCGGATCAGAGAGTCGGGTTCGATTTTTCCAAACCTGGAGTCGGTGCACGTGATCGGCATCGCTCTGGTGTTCGGGACAATCGCCGTCGTGGACTTGCGCCTGCTTGGCATCGCCTCCCATCGTCGAAGCGCGCTCCGACTGATCCAGGAATTGCTGCCATACACCTGGGTAGCCTTCGCCGCCTGCGTGATCACCGGCCTGCTCATGTTTGCCTCCAATGCCACCACCTATGCGCAGAACAGTGTGTTCTTGTGGAAGATGGCCGTGTTGTTGCTGGCGGGCGTCAACATGGGGGTCTTCCACCTGGGTGCCTATCGCCGGATCGACCAATGGGACACGACCCTGCCACCGCCCGGCCAGGCCCGTGTCGCCGGATTCTGCTCGTTGACGCTGTGGGCGTGCGTGATAGGCCTCGGCCGCTGGATTGGGTTTGTCTGATGGCTCGCCTGCCGCGAACCTGGCCCGACACTGACGCCAACGGTGCATTCAAACTCGTGCGCCCGGCTTCCGGTCGCTGGGAGTCGCTGGCCTTGCTGCTGGCGGCCCTGGCAATCATTGCCGGCGTGACAGGCTACGTGCTGCTGCGCCCTCAGCACGTCGGCCCACCGCCCCTCTTGAGCTGGCAGGTGCGCTCCTTCGATGGCCTGGGAGCGGTCGACCAGGCTATCCACAGCGCCCTGCTGCCTGCCGGTGAAGAAATCATCTGGAACAACAACGACACTGGCGGCTGGATCACGCTGGAGCGTGCCCAGGATATCTTGCTGCCGCCCTTCTACCGGGACGCCTTTTGGAAGACCAACGGTGAGGTGCACTGGCAGTTGATTCTGCCTGGCAGCCATCTGCCCCATGCCGGTTCCGTCGATGACCACGAGGACGACGCTGCCGCCCCAGCCGTCAGCGAAGTGTCACAAGCGACCCAGGGCCAGGGCGCCACGGTCTATTACGGCTCCGCCGGCCGCGCGCCCGGCCAGAGCGCCTACCTGCTGGTCATTGGGCACGCCCATGCCGGCGTCATGTGGGCCAACCAGGCAACGATCTGGGTCCACCCCGACCCGAATGCGCCCTACCCCGGCATCGTCAAGCCCGAATCCCTGGTCGGCAACGGTTGGCGCCAGGTCATTCCTTACGACGGCACCCGTGAAGTCGAACGCGTAAAAGGAAACCAGCCATGACCGCTCCTGCAAAACACCGCCCACTGTGGCGCCGTTGCCTTGCGCTGCTGGTATTGATACCCGCCATCGCATTCGCCGGCCCGACGGCCCCTCTTGGCAAGAAGCTCAAGATCGGCGTCACCCTGCACCCCTACTACAGCTTCGTGGCCAATATCGTCGGTGACCGGGCCGAGGTCGTTGCACTCATCCCGGCGCAAGCGAATCCACACAACTATCAGCCGCAACCCGACGACATCACTCGGGCGATGACACTCGATGCCCTGGTCGTCAATGGCATCGGCCACGATGAATGGGCCTTCCAGATCGTCAAGGCCGCCGGCCGTGGGGCGACATTGCCGATCATCCAGGCCAATGCGTCGGTGGCCCTCATTCCCATCGGCGGTGACCAGGACGGTGCCAAGGTGGTCAATCCGCACACCTTCGTATCCACCACGGCAGCGATACAGCAGGTCTTCGAGATCACTCGCCGGCTCGGGGAGCTGGATCCGGATAACGCCGCGGCGTACCGACAAAACGCCCTTGCCTATGCCGCACGCATCCGAGCCTTGCGAGCAGGTTTCATGACCCGCTTCGCCGCCCTGGATCTGTCATCGTTCCGCTGTGCGACAACCCATGCCGGCTACGACTACATGATGCAGGAATTCGGCCTGTTCGTGAGCGCCGTGATCGAGCCCCGCCACGGCGTCGCACCGACGGCACGCCAGTTGGCCAACACCCTCGACGCGATCAAGAAGGCCAACGTACGGGTGCTGTTCGCCGAGAAAAATTTCTCCCTCGATCTCGCCAAGCCCATCGAGGCCGCCACCGGCGTGAAGGTCTTCGCGCTGTCTCACATCACCGGCACGACCTACAGCGCGGACGAATTCGAGGTGGCGATGCGCGAGAACCTCGAGACCTTGGCCGAAGCCGTTGAGTTTACGCAGCGATGAACCTAATGAAGGAGAAACAGGCCATGCGCGGCCCCGCCCTGGTGTTCGATCACGTCTCCCTGCAACTGGGAGGTACGCCAGTACTCGACGACGTCAGTTTCCGGGTGGAAGCCGGTGCCCTGCACTGCCTGGTCGGCCCCAATGGCGGCGGCAAGACCTCACTGGTGCGCGCGCTGCTGGGCCAGATGCCGCATTCAGGGATGGTCCGCTTCGAGGGCGAGGTCACGACGCCCATGGGTTATGTCCCGCAATTGCCGGACTTCGACCGCAACGTACCGATGACGGTCAACGATCTCATGGCCCTTCTGGGTCAACGCCGGCCGGCCTTCCTGGGCTCGAGCCGATCCGCCAAGGCGGCCAATGCCGAGGCCCTGGCGCGTACCGGCATGGCTGGCATGGGCGCCAAACCCTTTGGCAGCCTGTCCGGTGGCCAGCGCCAGCGAGTGCTGCTGGCCCAGGCGATCAGCCCGATGCCGTGGCTGTTGATCCTCGACGAACCGACCGCCGGCATCGACGAACCGGGGGTGCGGCTGGTGGAAGCGATGGTGGCCGAGTTGCATGGCCAGGGCGTCACTATCCTGTGGATCAACCATGACCTGGAACAGGTCCGGCGCATCGCCCAATCAGTGACCGTTATCAATCGTCGCGTGCTGTTCCATGGCGCCCCGGACCAGGTCGCCTATTCGCTGGAGGGAGCCCAATGAGCGCCTTGTACGAGTTCATTCGCAACCACCTGCAAGCGCTCGCCGCCAGTGGCCTGCTGCCGCAACCGTTCGAGTACGAGTTCGTGATCAACGCGCTGCTCTGCGCAGTGCTCATCGGCCCGCTCCTGGGTGTGCTGGGCTCGATGGTGATGATCAAGCGCATGGCGTTCTTCAGTCAGTCCGTCGGTAATGCGGCGATGACCGGCGTGGCCATTGGCGTGCTGATCGGCGAATCCTACACATCCCCCTACTTCTCGATGTTCGGCTTCTGCTTGCTGTTCGCCCTGACGCTGAAGTACACGCAGCACCGCACCACATTGGCCAATGACACGCTGATCGGCGTGTTCCTGTCCATTTCCCTGGCAGTCGGGGCGTCACTGCTGCTGTTCGTGTCGGCCAGGATCAACACCCATGTGATGGAAAGTGTGCTGTTCGGCTCCATCCTGGCGGTCGACTACACCGACATGAACGTGCTGCTTGGCGTAACGGCACTGTGTGCGCTGCTCGGGCTGCCGCTGTACAACGACATGCTGTTGGCCAGCCTCAATCCGAGCCTGGCCCATGCGCGTGGCGTGCGAGTGCGAAGCGTCGAATACCTGTTTGTCGTGCTGGTCACCCTGGTGACGGTCGCCTGCCTGAAAATCATCGGCGCCGTGCTCGTCGAAGCCCTTTTGCTCATACCGGCCGCGGCAGCACGCAACATCAGCCGTTCACTGCCGGGGCTGGTGACGCGCGCCATCCTGATCGCGACCTTTTCCTGCGTGGTTGGCATTCTGGTCCCCATGCAGTTCCACATCCCCGTACCCACGGGCGGCGCCATCGTGATCGTCGCGGCCCTGGTGTTCGCCGCCACCACCGTCATGCGCGCTACCGCATCCCGTTTCAGGGGCGCCAGCGTATGAATAGGAAAGAAATCTACGGAGCCTGGTTGACGCTGCTGGTGCTGCTGGGTGTCCCGCTCTCGGCCTTTGCCGATATCGGCAAGCAGCAAGTACTTGTCGCATTGCCAGCCGTGTATGCGCTCACCTCGGCACTCAGCACCGGTACGACTCTGCAAGTCGTCCGTGTTCCAGCAGGTGCGGCCGTCCCCATGGAAAGCCAGGCCAACGCGTTGTCGCGCCTGAACGCCACAGTGTTCCAGCAGGCCGCAGCCGTGGTCACCCTCGGCCGTCTCTGGCGTGCGGATCCGCTGTATGCGACAGCCCGCCATCACAACCTGCGGATCGTCGAGATCGACGCCTCGCGCTCATGGGACACCGTCATGCCCGCCGTGGCCGTGACCCAAGCGCCGTCGAACGACGTTCCCTGGGCTGCGGCGAGTGATGTCGATGAGGGCCCGTCGCCCTACGCCTGGCTCGGCCCTGTCAACGCCATGCGCATGTCGGGGCTGATCGCTGCCGACCTGGCACGTCTGTCCCCCGCCGATGCGCCACGGATAGAGCGCAATCTCGCTGAACTCGAAGGTCGCTTGCGCCGGCTCAAGGCCGACTACGGCGCCCGACTGACGGCGGTGGCGGACCTGCGCGTGTTGTCGCTGGCCAATGAATTCATCTACCTGTTCGGCGAGTTCGGCGTCTTTGTCGACGGTTGGTTCGTCCGCCAGGACATCGACTGGAGTGACGCCGACCGCGCCGCACTGACTCGTTACCTGCGCGAGCATGACATCCGCGTGGTGGTCCACAAGTGGGCACCGGACGCCAGAATCGCCAAAGCCATCGAGGACGGAGGCGCGCGGCTATTGATCCTCGATGCGGGCAACCCGGGAATGCTCGCCGATACGGCCAGCGGATACGAGACGCTCATGAGTTCGAACCTGGACGCCCTGCTGGCGGCCTTCACCGCGACGGGCAATGACAATAAGAGGGGCGATGCCCCTAGTGCCAGTCAGTCATGCCCCAAATCCTTGGCAGCAAAGCTTGCTCGCGATGGCGGCAGCCCCGTCAACGGCGTTGTCGACTGGCTCATCCCAGTCGCGAGCGAGCTTTGCTCTCACAGGTTTGTGTCACTTGATCCTTAACTGACCGGCATTAGGCGATGGCCCGCCCCTTCCCCAATGATCGATCTTGACTGCGAGACGCTATGAAACCCATAGGTTCAGTACTGCGGATATCGATGGCAGGCGCTTTGGTGTTCTGCCAGGCAACCTTCGCCCACGGCCCCGTCTTCGATTGCTACATCGAGGACGATAACCGGGTGACATGCGAGGCGGGCTTCACCGATGGCAGCTCGGCCGCCGGCAGACAAATCCATGTCCAGGATCCGAGCGGCAAGGTATTGCTCCAAGGCGAAGTCAGCGAAGTCAGCAAGGACAACACCTACACATTCCAGCCCCCTGCCGGAAACTATTCCGTGGTGTTCCTGGGTGGAGCCGGTCATCAGATCACGATTCAGTCTTCCGACATTTCAAAGTGAAAACGACCATGACGTTCAAACGAAAACTGCTTCAAGCCCTGGCCGCGACGACGTTCACTGGCTTGACCGGCGCTGCACAAGCTCATTTCCAGATGCTCTACGTCGAAGAAACGGCACTGCAACGCGCAGAACAACTCGAGTTCGCGCTGGTGTTCACCCATCCTTTCTCCGGCGGCCCCACCATGACCATGGATGCACCCCGAGCATTCAGTCATGTCAGTTCCCACGGCGCGGAAAAAATCGATCTGCGCAAATACCTGCGCCCCGTCGAGTGGCAGAGTCGCGACAACCGAACGACGGCCTATCGTGCCTCGATTCCACGGGAGTTGGTGCGCTCACTGGGTGACCATATCTTCGTACTCGAACCCGAGCCTTACCTGGAAACCGAGGAAGACGCCTACATCCAACAGTTCACCAAGCTGATCGTGAACGTGGGCGGAGTCCCCGGCAATTGGACGGAACCACAAGGCTTGCCGGTGGAGATCCAGCCTTTGAACAAGCCCTATGCCAACTGGACGGGCAGCGTGTTCCGCGCCGTGGTGCTGGCCGATGGCAAGCCGGTTCCATTCGCCGAAGTCGAAATCGAATACGTCAACCATTCCGTTGATCTCGATAAAAATACCTTCGGCCAGCAAGACTACGTCACGGCACCCCAGGCCTCATTCAAAGCCCAGAGTACGTACTCGGACGCCCAAGGAATCGTGACCATCGGCCTGCCTCGCGCCGGCTGGTGGGGCATTGCGGCGCTCGACATCGGTACGACGAAAACCCACAAGGGCAAACCCCTTTCGCAAGATGCAGTGCTATGGGTACAGGCCAGGGACATGAAGTGACCAGGCGCCAGCGCAAGCAGCAGGCACATGGTGACAACGCGACACTTGATACAGAAAGGGCCCTGGATTTTCCTCACAGGGCCCGAGCTATCAAACGATCAGATCGTTGGCGTTGAGGGTATTGACACCCGTCAGCTGGATTTCAAAATCCGCGCCCAGATCACCATTGACGTTGCCGTACAGCACCTGGTCGACGAAGCGCAGTTGTCCCGCTGCCGTGAAATCATTCGAATCGATGAAGCTGAACGTGTCGACAAACGTGGTCAGGAGATTGGCATCGAATTTCGACAGGTCCAACTTGTCGCCCTGCAGGCTATTGAAGTCGGAAATGGAGTCACCGCCAAATCCTTTGCCCAGTTCACCCAGCGTGTTGAAAACAAAGCGGTCGGCTCCGTCTCCACCGTGGAGGCTGTCCCCACCCAGGCCGCCGATCAGTGTGTCATTGCCGGCCCCACCGTCCAGGGCGTTATTTCCGGCGTTGCCGATCAGCACGTTGTCCAGTTCGTTACCGATCCCCATGAAGGCGGTGGTCCCCGTCAGCGTGAGGTTCTCCAGATTGGCCCCCAGGATCCAGCTCACAGACGAGACGACCGTATCGGTTTCGCTGGTCAGTGTGGAGGTTTCCCTGATGACGTCCTGAGCGTTGTCGATCACATAGGTGTCGTTGCCTGCGCCGCCAATAAGCGTATCGATACCAGCGCCGCCGTCCAGCGTATCGTTGCCAGCGCCGCCGCTCAGCGCGTTGTTGCCGGCATTGCCGGTCATCACGTTGTTCGAGGCGTTGCCACTGCCGTTGAGGTTGGCGCTGCCGGTCAGCGTGAGGTTCTCCAGATTGGCACCCAGGCTCCAGTTGACCGACGAACGCACAGTGTCGGTTTCACCCACCAAGGTGCTGGTTTCGCTGATGACATCCTTGAGGTCGTCGACCGTGTAGATGTCATTGCCCGTACCGCCGCTCAAGGTATCGGCACCCGCGCCACCATCGAGGTTATCGTTGCCCGCCCCACCCTGGAGGTTGTTCGCCGAGGCATTGCCTATCAGGCTGTTGCTCAGCTCGTTGCCAATCACGGTGAACGCCCCGGTACCGCTCAGGATGACGCTTTCGACGTTGCGCAGATTACTGAGGTTCAGGTCGACGACGCTGCTCGACGCGCTCGCGGCATAAGTGAGGGTCAGGCTGTCGCGACCCTGAT
>NZ_FOVS01000036.1:0-58276 GCF_900115235.1 Pseudomonas sp. NFACC24-1 | reverse complement strand
ACCAGCTTGATGCTCTCGATTTCACTCTCCGACAACTCTCCATCGCCAGCAGGCTGAACCCGCACCATCACCTTGGCCTGTTGCAAGCCATTGGCATACACCGTTGGAGGATAGGTGCTGACTTCGAAATCGAAGGTATCCAGGGCGTGCCATTGCGACTGTCGGGCATGCTCGGACAAGTGAATGATGCTGTAGCCAAAGTGATCGAAAAACTCTTCGGAAACACTGATTTTCACCACGCTGTAAGGCAGCGTAATCGTCGAGGGCGCGGTGAATAACCCGGTTTGCCCATTGATACTGCCCTCCCCGGCCACGACTTCCCATGTGAACTGCTCGGGGCGCTGAGAACCTGGCAGTCTCAACAGGGCGGTACCGTTGGGCCGTAAGCCAGGATGCAGGGCCGGTGACAGATTCAACGCGAAGTTGCCCTGACGCAGAAGCACCGTAGCCACGGCTTTCTCCCCGGTGCTGGTGTCCTCGACATCGATCAACACCGCCTCCAATGTGCCATCCTGCAGATCCGAAGACGGCGGCGTATAGATCGCCTCGGCGCCATTGACCTGCAGCGAACCGACATTGCTGCGCGGTGTCCAGCGGAATGGTCCGGCGCCCAATGAAGTTGCTTTGAGCCGCACGTCGCGGCGATCACTCATAGGGATCAGCGACATCGAAGGCGTTACTACGACACTGGTCAGCACGACCACTACCAAGGCCGAGGCCGTGACGTCCTTACCAGTGTCCGGATCGGTGTAGCTGGCGGTGACTACGTTGCGTATGGCGCTGCCATCGAGCAGGTGAACATCGGGGGCCACATATTCACCGTTATCGATGGTCCCCAGCGCACGACTGCCGTCGACACTGCGCACGCTCCAGATGACATTCGAAGTCCGATGACTCAGTTGCCGAATCGTGAACGTCTGCGAATCGCCCGCCTTCACTACCGGCAACAAGGGATCAAGGGTGAACGTGGTTTCTTTTGGATCGATTTGCCCAACCATCAGCAGGTCGCCCGGCAATCGGGCCTCGGTCAGTTGCAGGGCATTGCGCTCGGGAAATAGCAAGTTACTGATGGCTAAGACATTGAGACCGGGCAAGTCCAAAGTGTGGAACGCTTTCATAATCTCCAGAAATGGAGGTGTTAACGCTGCTTCCAACTTTTCAGGTAATTCAAGGTAGGGAGGAAAGTTACTCAGTTTACCCTCTGGATCCCAATCCCCATGAAACTCGATGACCGAGTCGGATGATTGCTCGAACCTCACATAATTTAAATCCGACAATACCGGTACAAATTCAAGTTGCACACGAGCTGTGGCTATAGCGTCCCAATAAATATTGACGGTTGGATGCAACCACAGCCATTTACGCAAATGGAATGGCAACAATCGCCCGCCCTGGAGAGACAACTCAAGGAACGAAGATTCATTCGAAGTTATCTGAAGTGAATTTTCTGGATTGGGATCAGCCAGGCCAAAAAAAATAGGGCCACGATTACTTAAGCTAACCTCTGAGCCAATCTTCTTGGCCCACACGAACCTAAACCCCGGAATATTGTACCCCCCTGCAACCGCAGTTAATGTGCGAGCCACATGGTTTGACTCTGACGACCTTAGCCTTAAGTTCGCGTCTATATGCTTTTCAACAGCATCCTGCACATACCAGTCAAACACCACCCGGCTGGCCAACACCAACGAGCCCGAGTACATCGCCTTACCCGTCGTCGGATGCCGATCATTGGGAATCAAATAATCCACTGCAAGTTCATTAGGGTCGCCACCTTCATTCGGATTGCCCTTGGTCCTGACAAATAACACCACGGCCCCTTCACCGTAATCGTCGGAATTCCGATTCTTGCCCTCGTCCGTAGCCATGGTGCGGATCAGGAAGGAACGCGGCGCCAGAAGATCGACATCGCGTAAATCAAGCATCCCCAGCTCATATATTCTGTCTTCAGGTTTCTGTTCGAGAAACAGCTCTTTGAAAAAATTCCCCAGGGTTTCCTGGGCGCGGTCCTCTGTAACCAGATTGCAACGGCAGTTATAACCAGTACCAATATCAACAATAACCCTGCCCTGTTCGTTGACCGTACCGCGGCTGGCGGCCAGGTCGATATCCATGGTCAAGGTATAACCCTGATTAACAGTGACTACATAGCTGTAAAGAATCGCACCGGGAACTTGGCCTGTGCCCTTGCGTATATAGGAGACAGTGCCTGCGACGATATCCATGGTGGCAGTGGCCCGGGAATCACGCAGCGAGGCTTTTTCAAAGCTCAAGCGCGGATGGCTAAGGATCAACCCACTCATCTCCAGGTATTCGCTGCTATCCGGCGTCATGGGCGGTGCGCCAAAGATACGCTTGAGGAAGCTTTCGCGATTAAAGCGGGTAATATATTGCTGCTCCAGCAAACTGTTGACCTTGGCTCGATTCATGAATACCAGGGCATCCCAACCGAGTGTGACCGACTTGCCTCTCATTTTGTCAGTGAGTGCACTTAACGAATAAGTAGTCATGGCTTTTGCCTTCAGCGATATAAATCGACTGTGTATAAAACAGGGCAACAAGTACCGATCAGTGCGGCACTTATATGGATGTCATTCAGATTCCCAATCGGACTTGAGCGTATTCCCCACGCTGCCAATCAGTTCCACGTATCGATCAAGCGGTAGGGGAACGGCAGCGAGGGCATGAGTGTCCTGGAGCATTCCCGGAACCATCCCCGTGACCACCACAAGGCTGCCGGGTGGAACGAATGCCGGTTGCTGATACATCGCGGTCTGATCGTCAAAGGTTCCCGCTCCGGCGAGCAGTTTCCAGGTCACCCTGGACGGATCGACCGGATTACCGTCCCTGTCCCGGAGTTCGAATTGCACGGTACCGGTGGAGGGATCGCTTGCCTCGGAAATCCACATGGGCGTGGTGACGCCGAGCTTGGTGATCAGATAATGGATGTAGGCGGATGTCGTCACCCCGTTGACAGTTTGCTTGATCTCGAACCTGTCCACGTAAAACGCAACGTTCGGATCGCTGCTACCCGGCCCTGCGGTGTATCTCCGCTCGTTGGGCTTATCATCCACCGGTTCCAGACTTGACCCCCATTGAGGGGTGAGATTGATCCACTCAAGGGTTCCGCCATTCACTGATTGGGCAGTAAACGTAGTCTTATCACCCGGGTCGCCAGCGTCGTATATCGGATTGGCGACAATCGCGCTGGCAAGAATCGTGACCAGTGAAGAGCTTTTGAACGCCGTCCCATTCAGGGTTCCTTCGGCCGTCACCACTACAGCAAGGAAGCCGTCAGGTAACTGGTTTGCTTGCGGAGCGGTGAAGTAACCACTTGGACTGATCAATTGCGACATGTCGACCTGCCCATCAATGTCGCGCACCGCCCAGGTGACATTGTCCGGCGTTGGGCTCAAGGCGAACTGAAACCCGTAGGTCGCCTCGATCGTTGAATTTGCCGGCGAAAGGACCACTGTAGTACGCAGCGGATCTATATCGCCAAACACCGCGAGGTCACCGGGATTAAAGGCTTCGGTCAAGTGCAGGGCGTTATGACCGGGAAACAGGAGGTTCCTGAGCAGGAAAGTGTCAATGGACGGAATTTCAACCTTTTTAACCACATCAGAAATGGTGGACGTGACTCTATCCCTGATATGACGCTTTGTATCTTCCTCACCTTCCATGTTCCAGAAATAGCCAGGAGTTCCCCCAAACGTGGTATCCGCCTCCGCATGTAAAACTTGTGGATTGCCTAGCTCCACATAATTCGTTTCGGCATCCAATACAACTTCAAGTTTCAGCCCGACATGATAATTACAACTATAATCAAAATCATGACTTGGGTTATCCGCAGGCACCTTGCAGCGTCCTGCCACGATACCTTTCCAGTCGATTGCGAAGCCGCCTGGGGTGGCATAATTCGTTGTTAAACCCGTTAATATGCCGTCGACTTTCCTAAAGACGTAAGCAAACGGGTCCAACCTACTATTAGCCCAAGCGTAGCCTTGACTGGGTGCATACCAATATTGGTACATCGCCGTCGCAAAACCTATATCTGCCCCACCAGCCGTAGCTTCCAACGTAGAAGCCATATCCCGACCTGAATCCGCCACTCTCAGCTGCAACCCCTTCCCGATGGAAGCCTCGAGTGCTGGCTTCAGTATCTTGTCCGCAAGAACGCGGCTCGACAGCAACATCGCTCCAGTAAACCGCTTACCTCCCTCGTCAGCCGGAATCATATAGGGGTCTTCGGAAGTATAATATTCGGGGCCGTCCTGCCCTCCCCTGAGGGTAATGAATAGCATCACTGCCCCATCGCCATACTGCGCGTCACCAAACAAAGCATTCGGATCGGATTTCATGGTCCGGATTTCGAAGTTCTGCGGAGTCAGAATCCCGTTCTCGATACCTTCAAGGCGCCCTATGGAAAACCATGTCAATTTAGGACCCAACGCTTTGATGTATTCTTCAAAACGCTCACCCACGGCGGCCATCGCAAGACTACCAACCACAAAATTCGCTTTAAAATTGTCAGCGTCGCGTAAATCGATCAGTACGTCACCCAGGCCGGAAACCCTTACCTTGGTCACCGGTTGATCCATCCATAACTGCGGGCCGCCTACCGGCATCACCTTCAGCATCCTGGAAACAAAAAGCCGCCCTCCCGAGTATTTTTTCGTACTGACAATCATGCCGCCGATCATGTCCATGGTCAGGCGCGTCTTGGCTGGCGAGTCCGAACTGGAGTTTTCGAAAGACAAACGCGGCGCGCCTAATTTCAGCCCGTAGATGTGCTCTACATAAGTACCATCTCCCCAAGGGGCGTCCATGGTGATTGGCTCAATATAACCATCTTCACTGTTGAATCTTTCGACATACAGTTGAAAAAGCAGCTCATTGGTCTTGCGTTGATCATAGAGCGTCACTGCGTCCCAGCCTTTGGTAAAGGACTTGCCTTGCATCTGATTGATCAATTGCGTTAACGTCAATTTACTCATGACTCGTCACTCCGGTCCGTCGTCAGCAATATTTTTAAGCCATTTACATGACCAACCGCTTACTTATCCTCTTTGCCGCTTGACATAGCCTCATCCGATTCGTTGGACAAATAGCCCGGCGGATAAAAATATACGTAATGCGTTCGCTCGGATAAATTTCCGGCAGCATCGACTGCACGCAGATGAAAGCGGTTATACCCTTGAACATTGGAGGTATATTCGGTACCGGTAATATCGGCGATCGGTACCCACCATCGGTAAAGCCTGTACTTGACCGCATTACTCGATGCATTCCACTGAAACTGGATTGGATAGTAATTATTGTGTTCCAAGCGAAAGTTTCCGGGAATCGGAAGAGAGGAATCTACAGGCGGGACCGTCTCATTCAGGATTTCAAGCAATTCCACATATTTGCTCAGCGGCAATGGGATCGCGGCAACAGCGAGCATGTCCTGGAACTCGTCGGGGACCATACCCGACACGACGATAAAGCTGCCCGGCGCGACGGAGGCCGGTTCACGATAAAACCCTGTACTTTCATCGAAAGTGCCCGGCCCACCGAGCAATTTCCAGGTCACCCAGGAGGGGTCGACCGGGCCAGGCGTGCCGCGCAGTTCAAACTGCACCGTGCCATTGTCAGGGTCGCTCGCCTCGGAAATTCGCAATGGCGTGGTGACCGCCTGGTTTTGAATCAGGATATGGATATAGCCCACCTGGCCGTTGGACGTTTGCCTGACTTCGATCTTGTCCAGGGAAAACGGTGTATAGCGGTCCGAACTGCCGCCAGCCGTATAGGTTCTTTTGGTCGGTTCACCCGATACCGGGGTCAAGCTTGAGCCCCATTGCGGCGTCAGGATATTCCATTCCAGGGCGCCACCTTCCAGGGACTCGGCAGTCAATTGTTTCGTTTCTCCCGGATCACAGCTGTCGTAAAGAGGGTTGGTCAAGACCATGCTGCCCAACACCGAAACCAACGCCGAGCTTTGCACCGGTGCTCCGTCCAACATGCCCCGCGCGGTCACCACAATGGCGAGAAAGCCCTCGGGCATTTGGCTTTGGGATGGCGCGGTAAAGTATCCGCTCGCACTGATGACCTCCGGCAGCGACACCCGGCCATCGATATCCCGCGCCGACCAGGTCACATTGCTCGGCATCGGGGTCAGGTCGAATTGAAACCCGCTGCCAGCTTCAACGGTCGAGTTGAGCGGAGAAAGTTTCGCACTGGTGCGTAGCGGGTCGATTTCACCAAACAGGGCAAGGTCGCCGGGAACATAAGCCTTGGTCAAATGGAGCGCGTTGTGCCCCGGAAACAAAAGGTTTCTCAGCGTAAAGGTGTCGATTGACGGTATTTGGATTTTATCGACCACACCGACAATAACCGAGCGGACTCTTTCGTCGATATGCCTTCTGGTCTCGGACTCACCGTCCTGATTCCAATAGTGGCCGGCACTCCCGTTGAACGTGGTCTGGATACGTAGTACCTCAGCGACTGGATTGCCCAACTCCACGTGACTGCTTACCGGATCTATACCGGCTTCAAGCGCTATCTCCAGCGTATGACTGCACTGATAGCCAAAGTTATACGTTGGGTTTCTGGCAGGTACCTTACATTGCCCTGAAACGGAACCGAGCCACTGAATATAAACGTTCCCCTTTGCACCATAAAAAACATTCAAGCCACTGGGAACGGCGGGCAACCATTTGAACTGATAAGCAAACGGCTCCAGCTTGCTGTTGATAAAACCAATGTTTTGATTTGACGCACTCCAATAGGGATACGTCGCCGTATCAAAACCAATGTTACTTCCACCAGAGATCGCCTGCGGCATTGAAGCAGAATCCTGGCCTTGACTGACAACCGCCAATACCAAGTCTTTCCCGATGGAATTTTCCAGAGCAGGTTTTAAAATTGACTCAGCAAAGACCTTGCTCGACAAAATCAGAGTGCCGGTATATTTTGCGGCACCGCCGTCCGCCGGTATCAAATAAGGCGCCTGCGCGTCAGGAAAACGGCTGCTATCGCGTCCCCCCTTCAAAGTAATAAACAGCATCACCGCGCCCTCGCCGTATCGCTCGTCGCCCATCACGGCCGTGGGAGTGGACTTGGTCAACCTCACTTCAAAGTTTTGCGGGGTCAATACGCCATTCAGTTGGCCATCCAGACGACCGAGGGGAAACACCTTCATCTCGGCGGGAATATTCTCCTCAAAATAATACTGGAAACGACTGCCGACCTCTTCCATCGAAAGCTTGCCAAGCACAAAGTTTGCGTTGAAGTTATCGGCTTTCGCCAAGTCGATCAGCACATCCCCAAGCCCATTGACCACAGCCTTGGTCACGGGTTGGTCCATCCACAGTTGCGGACCACCGACGGGTAATATCTTGAGTAACTTCGATATGTAAAAAGGCCCGCCAGGAGGCTTCTTGGCGCTGACGATCATGCCACCGATCATGTCCATGGTCAGCCGCGCCTTGGCCGCCAATTTGGGATCGGCATTTTCAAACGACAGGCGAGGTGCGCTCAGCTTAAGGTCATGTATATATTCCTTGTAGGCATCCTCGCCCCAAGGGGCGACCATTGACATGGGCTCGATATAGCCATTTTCGCTATTGACCCGCTCGATATACAGCTGCATCAACAACTCATTGGTCTTGCGTTGATCGTAAAGCACCAACGCATCCCACCCGCAGGTCAAGGTCCTGCCATGCATTTTGGCGATCAGACTCGTCAACGACATTTTGCTCATGATTCAATCGTCCCTGTGCCCATGAAGAGCACGGATGGGTAATCAATCCAATAACTTCAACTGCAGCGGATTCTTGAACACCACAGTCGAGTGCCCGCCATCGAAACTGACGCTCGCACGCAGAGTGAACAGTGAATTAACCGGGATTCCCGCCAGGTGCGTGGTCGTCAGGCGCGCCGTGACCCCCGAAGTCGTCTCGGCGGGCAGGACCTGGCGCACGGCAATGATGTCGCGCTCGGCAATGGCGCTGGAGGTCAACCACAGGCGCACGCTTTGGGCCGTTGAAATGAACGACCAGAGCCCCAGGCTCAACAACGCACCGCCGGGGGGAATAGCGGACAATCTCAGGGTCGCCGGCGAGCCGACCTGGGCGCCTTCGCAGGTAATCGCCGGATGACTGGTCAGCTCACGCACGAACAACTGCAACGGGGGCTGGGCCTCCTGGCCGGAGACGCTATACGTCACTTCCACCGTCTTGCCGAAGTTTGGCGGTAAGGCCGTCGAAGGCACCATGAATTTCAATGGATTGGTCTGGGCAGGATCCACCGCGTCATACGAGCCCTCGGCCCCGAAGCCTTTCCAATGGGCGATGACCGAGTCATCGTCACCGATGGTCGCGCTCGGCGGGATGCTGATGAAGGCACCATTGATGGCGGTGATCGGGTTCAACTCGTCACGGCCCTCGGTGACCACGCTGTTGTCGACCGTGGGTGTCGGCAATACCAGCGGTTCGCGAATCGTCAGTTCCAGGGTTTCGCCGGATCCGGCGGCATCGTCACGGGCATACTGGTAGCGCAGGCTGACGGCGCCGCCCTGATTGTCGAGCAGCCACTGAAGCGGCATCGGCACCTCGATCCGGCCGCTGTCGATCATCGCCTGGTCGATGCGCAAATACTGGACCGTGTTTTTGTTCTGCCCACTGCCCAACCCGGTGCGTGTGCCGTAGACCAGCAAATCGTCACCCGCGAGGATCCCCGGGTAAGGCGCCACCACCACCCGGATCCCTTCGGGGAACTGGATGGGATTGATCACGCTGCCGGTCAGGTCCTTGACAGTCGCCGCTGGCAGTTCGGGTGTGCTGGGTGGCGTGACCAGGATCGTGCGTTCCACCGATTCGTCATCGGGCTGCGAGGGGGACGCGTAATCGACCTGATAGCGCAGGGCGATAGTGCCGCCGCGCACCGCCGCGGCATTAGATTTCAACACGGTCCAGGTCAGCACCGAGCCGGGGTTGTTGCTCGGGTCGGTATCACTATCGCTCAAGGTCTTGGCTGGCAGATTGACCGGAGGGCCAGCGATCCCATCGGCACGGGTCCCCACCCAGAACAAGCGGACCACATCACCGTTGGCCATGCCGGGATAGGGCACGACCGCGAGGGTCATGCTGCCATCGATCTTGTCGGCATCCAGGTGCTGGTCGTGGGATTCCTTGATTTGCGGCGCGGGTAGCAGGCCATCCTGACGAGGTTTGGTCGGCCTTTTTTTTCCGTCTTTGATATGGCTTGTAGTCATATTGCCACCCTTCAAATCAATGCCGATAGCCGGACAATTGCCCGTGCTAATACCTGAGTTTTTTTATTTATACGCTTGGCCAATCTGGCTGGGTACTAGCAGAACTACTAGGTTCCAAAGGTTCTTGTGAGTGCTAGATTCGACCAGAAGGTAACTGTGCAGCCGCCCCTTCTAAACAGCCTCGGTCAATTTAAAGAGAGGTATCCGACCATGAACTCGCTTAAATCGATGTTGAGAACTTGTGCCTGGATGACGCTTATCAGTGTCAGTGCTCTCGGCACTATTTCGTGCGTGGCACCCGACCGGGGTAATACCACAAAAAATGCTTTCGGGAGCATTCACTTTAATAATGACAAAGGCGAAGAAAAGTGCATTCTGGCAATCCCTGAAACAACCCTGACAGCGGATTTCAGCCGACCGAATCAATACTGTGAAAATAATATGGTTTCAACTTTCTGGCTGGAAAATGTGCCCTCGGCAACATTGATTCAGTTCTTTGAAAATGAGTCCTGCTCTAATGGAAAAGTCCCGAGTAATTTTTTCTTCCTGTTGAAGACCGTCAAGCAACCCACTGACTGGACTCCTCACAGCGCCGTGACACAGTCCATCGACTCATTGCGAACCCTGCGCCCGGGAGAGCTGATCGGCGGGAAGAATTTGCGCGTTGAAGCCGACGGCGTTTTTGTAGGTTCTGATCTAGCCAGTAAGAACCTCAACGAGCGCCTCAGTTGCGTCTACATCGAACGCTCACAACCCGCTAACTAATCCAAACACTTTCAACAGGCAGCCCCATCACCGCGCACACCGAGGACCACCCCCATGACCACCGCCACCTCCGTGCCCTCCAACGCCTTCAACTTCATGAACTTCATCCTCAGCCAGGTCGACCCTCGCACCGGACAATACACTTGCGCCATCTCCCTGCCCGAACTCAAGGCCAATAACCTCTGTGGCCCAGTCGTACCGCTGCAACTGAATTTCAATGCGCTCAACACCAGCGACAGTGGCTTTGGCAAAGGTTGGGACCTGCAACTGTCCCAGTACAACCCGCACAGCCGGATACTTTCCCTGTATTCCGGAGAAACCTTCAAGGTCGATCCCGGGCCCGATGGCATGGAGATCCCGGAAAAGAAACTCGATACCTTTCACTTCCACGACCTGGGGGATCAACGCTACAAGGTCGTGCATAAATCCGGGTTGGTGGAAATCCTCCAGGTGGGCCAGGGCCAGGTCGCGATGCCGGTGGAAATGCTCTCGCCCCAGGGTCATAGCGTGACCCTGGAATACACAGCCTTCGGTACCCAGCCACTGCTGAACAAAATCCGCAATGCCGACCGTACCGAGCTGCTCAGGCTGGAACGCAGCGCCAACATCCTGGAGGTGAAGCTGTATCCCGACACCGCGTTGGAAGCCCTGTTCGTGCTGAATATCCTCGGCGGCGAAACCAAAAGCGTGGTGCTGCCCACCGACGATCTGGCGTCCTGGCGTTTCGAATACATTTCCCTGAGCGGCCTGACCCTGCTCAAGGAGGTCCGTACCCCCGCTGGCGGCCATGAAACCGTCAGCTATTCAGGCACACCGCATTCCTTCCCAGGCGTGCTCGACCGTACGCTGCCACGGGTCCACTGGCACAAGATCGATCCGGGATTCGGGCAACCGATCATCGAAACGCATTACGAGTACGATCGCACCGGCAACAACTTTCTCGGTTATGGCAGTGGTGTCACCTGGACCAATAATGGCCTGGATAACCTGTATCGCGATGGCGTGGTCCGGGGCTATCGCTATGAAACCAGCGAGATTCTCTGGGACGCCCTGGCCCAGAAACCGATACGAACCACCCGCCGGGTGTTCAACCGGTTTCATCTGCAGGTGCTTGAAGAGACTTCGCAAAAAGCCAGCGCACCGGGCAAGGACGATTCCCTGCTGGTGACCGAGACCGAGTATTACGGCGACCCGCTGGATGACTTCAAGGACCAACCGACCTACTTCCAGTTGCCCAAGCGCCTGACCCAGACCTGGCGCAATGCCGCCGCCACCGTGCCCCGGCACAGTGAAGTGACGACCAGCACCTACGATGATTTCGGCAACCTGCTGGTGCAGGTCAATGCCAATGGCGTGACCGAAACCAACGCCTGGTACAGCGCCTTGGGCGAGGCTGACTGCCCGGCCGATCCGCACGGGTTCGTGCGCAATATCAAGAGCAAGACCGTCACGCCGGCAGCTTCCGAATACGGTGATGCGCCTGTTTTGCAAACCTGCTATCGCTACGTTGAATACCCCGGGCTCGCCGGCAGCGACCGTTGGCTGGCCTTGAGCGACGAGACCCTGTTCCAGGTGGTGGACGACCAACCACAGACCGAGTTGCGCCGTATCGCCCATGAGTATCTGGTCAACCCCGATGATCCCCGCCAGCACGGGTTGATCAGCCAAATGCGGCAAACGCTGCACGGCCAGGACGATACCCTGACCACCACCGAATACGCCTACAGCATGACCCGTAGCGCCCGTACCGGGGCCATGGTCATGCGCACCGAAACCACCTTGGTCGGCTATGACGACCAACCCCGTGCGCCGATCCGCAAAACGATCATCGAAGAACACTCGCTGCTCAATGGCGCCAGACTGCTCAGCACCGATGATGTCGGCACCGAGATCGTCTACCAATACGATCGCCTGGGCCGGGTGATCGAGGAGAGCGTGGCGCCGGAAACCGCCTACCACGCCAAGCGCACCTACAGCTACACGTTGACCCATGCACCGGAGCAACAGGCGCAGCAGTGGGCCAAGGATGCCAAGGGCGTCGAAACCATTACCTGGCTGGATGGCTTGAACCGCGTATTGAAAGTGCAGCGTCAGGATGCCGATGCCATGGGCGGCGAACCCGATGCCTTGCGAGATACCTACCGGGCGACCTACAACGCCCTCGGACAACTGGCCAGCGAGACCGACATCGATTGGGAAGGCAGCAAGAATGTTGCCCTGACCAGCCGCTACGAGTACGACGCCTGGGGCGAGCAATACAAGGTCATCGGCAGCGATGGCGTGGCGCATGTCACTGAAAACGACCCGCCCTCGCAAACCCTGCGCAGTTGGAGCGAGAGCGTTGCCACCCCGGTGAAAATAACGGGCAAGACCCGCTCGACGCTCAATCGCTTTGGCAAGGAAGACAAAGTCGAGGCGCTGGACACAGCGGGCAAGACGGTCAGCGAAATGCAGTTTTTCTATGACGGGTTGGGCAATTGTGTCGAGCAGATCGACCCGATGGGCGAATCCACCCGTTTCACCTACGACCTGTACGGCCGGGTGCAGGCCACCACATTGCCCGACTACAGTGAAATCCATCGCACGTACGCCCGTCACAGCGCCGATGAGTTACCCATCAAGCTTGAGGTGGTCGCCAATGAGACGAGCACCTGCGTCGGCTCGCAGACCTTCGACGGGCTGGATCGCCAGACCACACTGAAAGTCGGCCCGCGCCTGCAACAGTTCCAGTACAAAGGCGGACAACTCCAGGTGGATACCCGGATCACCGCCAGCAACCAATCCATCAGCTACGAGTACCAGTTGGGACTGACCGGCGCACCGGTCGCCAGCATCGCCCCGGACGAGCAGTCGAGCTTTAACTACGACCAGCAGAGTGCGCAACTCACGCTTTCGGAAAACACTCAGGGCCAGCACAGCTTCGACTACAGCTCCACCGGCCAGCTGCGACGCGAGAGCTGGACCGAGAAGCGCTCGGGCAAACAATGGCAAAGCCACTACACCCATACGTTGAACGGCCGCCCCCTGACCCGCACCAACGACAATGGCCTGCTTTGCACCTATGACTATGACGAAAAGGCCCGGCTCAAGAGCGTGACCCAGGGCCAGATCCACGCGGCTTTCGAATACGACAGCCTCGGCCAGATCAGCCTGATCACCACGCAGAACACCCATACCCGGCAGTCACTGGAAACCCGGCTGAGCTTCGACGACCAGGGCCGCGAGATACTCCGCCAGATAAACCTGAGCAGTGGTCACCCGCAGCAGACGATCACCCAGGTCTACCGGGCCGACAGCAAGCTGCACAGCCGTCATCGGCAACAGGGCGATGAAACCGAACTGCTCGAAACCTTCGGCTACGACCCGCGCGGACGGCTGGTGCAGTACAACTGCGAAGGCAGCCAACTGCCCCAAGACCGCTACGGCAACGGGATTTGTGAACAGCTGTTCGCCTTCGATGCGCTGGACAATATCACCGAGGTTTACACGCTGTTCGCCGACGGCAGCCGCGACGAAACCGTGCGCACTTTTGCCGATGACGATCACTGCCAATTGGTCAGGATTACCCACAAGCACCCCGACTATCCGGACAGCATCGAGCTCGACTACGACGAGGATGGCAACCTGTTGCACGACGAAAACGGCCAGCGCCTGACGTATGACAGCCAGGGTCGTTTGTTGCGCGTCACCGACAGCGACGGCAAGACCGTCAGCCAATACCGCTACGACGCCCACGACCATTTGTTCGGCGTCACCCGCGAGGCGGACGAGGAAACCTTACGCTTCTACGATGACGACAGCCTGACCCGGACCGAACAAGGCGACAGGAAGATCCATTATCTGGGAATCGACGGCCAACCCTTGGGCCAGCAGCAACAGGACGATCCCGAGCGAACCCTGCTGCTGCTGACCGATGCGAAAAACAGCGTGCTGGGCGAGAGCAGCCAGGATGAGTTGCGCAAGGCCGTATATGGCGCCTATGGTGAGCGCCGTCCGCAGGATGACCTGCAATGCCTGCTGGGCTTCAACGGCGAAGTCCGCGATGAAACCAGTGGCTGGTATCTGCTGGGCCGCGGCTACCGCGCCTACAACCCGACGCTGATGTGCTTCCACAGCCCGGACTCGCTGAGCCCGTTCGATGCCGGAGGGATCAACCCCTACATGTACACGGCGGGCGACCCGATCAACTTCGTCGACCCCACCGGGCATGCCAATCGCGGCGTGAACTGGCTGGGCGCGCTGGGCGCGGCGCTGTCGGCGATTGGTATTGCGTTGTCGATAGCGGCGGTGGTCATTGCGCCTCCGGTTGGGGCGCTGGCGATAGGTGTTACGAGTACCTTCACCTTGTTGGGGATTGGTACGGGTGTTTATGGCATGTATGAAGGCATCATGGCTACCCACGCTACAAGATTGCGAGATCGTGAAAGAAAGCAGACAAGTGCGCTGATTTCTGGTGGTTTGGACACGTTATTTGGTGTTTGGGGTCTGTCGCAAGCCATGAAGGCGGCTACTAAGACTGCCGCTGCTGCGGCTGCCCAGCAGAGCTGGCACTCACATCTCAAAGAACGCTTAGTCACCATGAACGAATTTGCCGGGGCAACGGTCAACATCAAGGCCAGGCCGGTAGCCGCTAGCGCGGCTGATGATGGAGCGATAGCGACGGTGCAAAGCGTAAATTCTGCACAACGTAGCACTACTACCGAGGCAGCCGATAGATTGAACAGAGAACTCGTTCCGAATCGCTTCAGCCCCGTTCGTCGGCCGCCAGCCACCGCCCCTACGAATATCACTAAGCAGGGGCCTGTCCCTCCTCCTAAGCCACGTAACAATAACCCCCCCCCCCCCTCGGCGGCCTCAACGGTAGATGGTGGTGATATTAGTGGCAGCGGCCAGATCGTAGCTCCTGGGGTAGCTCATGGTCCCGGCATAGCCGGAAGGGGAATTTTTGGTGAAGTAGGAGGTGCATCTAATCTTGCTTACAAGAATGCCGGCCAGCCAGCCCAGGGAGTTGGAACACTCACAAGGAACCTTGAAAAGTTAAAGATGGTCATAAGAAGAGCTCAAAGTTAACTAGCGCACTCTGTCATCTCAAAAAATCACCCGCGAAGTCATCTTCCGGGTGATTTTCTGTAATGCACTACGCCACCACCTTCAACGCCAAACTCCTGAACTCAATATAACTCTCCCCCCCATCAAAACTCACCCCCGCATAAAGCGTAAACATGGAATCAAGCGCCAGCCTATCCACATAATCCTTCGCGATCTTCATGCTGAATGTCCCATCGAAACCATGCGGGACCCCGCGTTGGAAATCGGTGCGCACGCCCTCCGCGATGGCCCACACGTTCATCCGCTGGCCCCGGGCCTGGTAGATCCACCTGGCAATTTCCAGGTCCGCACCCTCTGGCGGAACGCGCGACTTGGAAAGGGTCGCCGGCGATCCCACCTGCGCCTGGCGGCAATGCACCTGCCCCAGCGCCCCGACGGCGAACGGGTTGATGCGCAGAGTATAAATCGCCGAATGCTGGGGGGACGTGCCGGGCCAGTAATAGGTTTCGACCTTGCGCAAGTCGGAGCTGTCCACCGGAATGTTCGCCGCGACGACGGCTGCCGGGATGGCAAATTCCAACCCGCCGGCGGTGATGGGGCGCACGCCCGTGATGGAGCCGACACCGTCCTCGCCGCCCAGGCCGACGAAGTCCACAATGACGTCTTCGTGGGGATCGACCTCCGAGGCTTCCACCACCACGGTCACCCCTGAGCCACCGTTGAATGGATTCAACGTGCCCGTGCCCGACGGGGTACTGCTCGCCTCCTTCACGGTGGGAAAACGCCGTGGCGTAGGCGGCCGGATGTTCACATTCAGGCGCATCTCGCGAGAGGTGGAGACATTACCGGCGCGGTCGCTGATCTGGTAATACGCAAAACGCTCGCCATTGTTACTGTTACGAATGAACGTGCCCGGGAACTCCAGCGGCAGCGGCTGGCCACTTTCGCCACGAAACAACGTGCGTGAATCGACTTTATCCGCCGGGTTCACCGGAAACGCAACTTGGCTCCAGTACCAGGTGATGACATCGCCTGGGGCGCCACCCGCATACGGCGGCACATCCCCCATCAACTTGTCATCGTTGTTGTCCAGGTACTGGTTGGTCACCTCGGTGGTGTCGAAGACCAGCCTGGGATCGCTGCCGAGGTTGGGGGGGATTTCATCGATGGTGACCGTCAGATGTTCAGAGGGGTCATAATTGCCGAGGAAAAGCGTCACGTCGTACCACAGGTCATGGATACCATGAACAACATGCAGAGCCCCAAGATCGAAAAACAGATCGGCAGGCGGTGGGCTGTTTCCGCTCCCCCAGTCAGTCGATGTCCATTCCTTTTCATAAACGGGACGGGGCAGGTTATCCCAGTAAACCCGTAGATACGACTTCAGACCGGAGCTTTGCGGTGAATCGATCCAAGGTGGAATTTCAACCCGCAAGGGATTACCCACATACTCAACCGGCAACAATCCGGTTTCGTCCCAATCGGAACTATCGGGCAGCAGTACTGAAACAATCGGCTTACGCAGTAGGCGGCGTGGAGAGTTGTCATCAGCCATGGCGATACTCCTTCAAGCAGGAACAAACATGCCAATGAACTATCAACTTCATCCATCAGCCCCGACGTAATAAGGAGCATTTAACACCGCACTCTGCAACTTGAGTACTGATAGAACTGCTAGGTTGACAACCCGTTTGGAACCCGGTGTGCAAAAACGACAAAGGGCTGGAATAACCAGCCCTTTGTCGTTATTTCGATAGATCACCAGGCATAAGATGCGCCGAGGTTGACGCCCCAGGGTTGCTTGATCTTGTCGCCATGGCTGTAGTCGAGGTCGGCATGTAACCGGACCTTGTCCGTGACCTTCATCGCCACCCCGCCACCCAAGGCCAGGCGCGAACCGGACAGGTCGTTGTCGAAACGGGTGTTGTTGACCTTGACCTCGTTCTCCTTCGCAAACTCATGCACCAGGGCCGCCTTCAGGTACGGTTGGAGAATCTGCCCGCCGCCCAGGTCGATATCCCGGCCCACCGTGGCACCCGCCGTGCCCAGCAGCGAATGACTGCGGCGACCCTCGGCGGTCATGCCGTTATCCAGCGAGTAGTCCTTGCCTTGCACCACCAGCGCGGCCGCCTGGACAAAAGGTTCGACGAAGTAACCGTCGTCGAGCTTGATATGCCGGCCAAACTCCAGCGTGGTGCCCACGCCATGGGTGTCGTAGCTGCCCTTGGCCTTGGCGCCATCGCTGAGGGCCACCTTGGATTCGTTCTGGAAGCGGTTCAGCTTGAGCACGCCATCGAAGTAGTAACCGCTGTCGGCATCCAGCCAGGTGGCATAGGTACCGACATAGAAGCTGTCCACCTCGCCGGAGGTGCCGTGCTTGATCTGCAAGTCGGAACGGCTGTAGCCACCCAGCAGGCCGATCACCCATTGACCATCGCCCAACGCCGGGACCGGCGTATCGACCCCCAGGGACAGGCCGTGCTGGGTCTGTTTGTAGGCCATGCCGGATTCGGCCGAAACATCGAAACGATTGCCATAGGTGCGGATCCAGCCGCCGGCCTGGCCGCTGTTCATGCGCACTTCACCCATCCGGGTACGCAGGGTGCTCAGCTCGCCGTACCAGGCCGAGCGCGAGGCATCGAACAGCGCCAGCACCGAGGCAGTGCCCGGGCTGATCACCTTGCTGGCGGCGTCCAGGTACCAGTCATTGGCACCCACCTGCTGCAAGTCATAGGAGTAGGTACCGAGGTCGACCCGCCCGTTGAGCAACGAGAACGCAGCATCGCCGCCGGCGGTGTGCACCACATGGATCTGTTTGTCGGACAGGGGATCGGCGCCGCTGCTGGCGATGTCCAGGGTATGGCTGCCGGTGGCGGTGCCGGTGACCTCGAGGAAGTCAGTCTGCCCGCTGGCAAAGTCGGTGTGCATGATGAAGTTGCCATTGCCACTGAGGTTGGCCACCGACAGGCGCAGGTATTCATTCGACTGACCGAACTGCACCGAACCACCGCCCATGTTCAGGTTGTTCAGTTGGCCGTCCTCGACCATGATCCACTTGCCCTGGCTGTTGAGGTCCAGGGTCTCGACATTCTGCAGGCGCCCGGTCAGGGTCGCGAAGTTCTGCAAGGTGAGGTTGGCCGTGCTGCCGGCGTCGACGATCACATCGCCCACCAGATCGCTGTTGTCCACGGTGGCGTTGGCGCTGGCCCCGCCCTGTACCTCCAGCAATACGCCGTTGCCCCCGGTCAGGGTCGAACCATTCCTGATCAGGATGTCTGCCGGCACCGACGTTGCACCGGGGTCGATGACACTGATGGCTGCACCGGTCAAACCTTCGACATGGGTGCCGTCGAGCTCCAGGGTGCGCGACGCCCCGGCCGGGCCACTGCCACTGGACATCATCAGGATGCCATTCTGGCCACCGCTGATGGTGCTGGCCCGTGCTATCACCGAAGCTTCGGTCATTTGCAGGCCGATACCGCTGCCGTCGGTCGCGGTGACGGTCGAACGTGACAGATCCAGCACGCCCAGGCTGGCAAGGGTCACGCCACGGGTGCCACCGGTAATCGAGCTGTCGGCAACGATGGCCTCGGCACCGATGGAAGAACCCGCCTGGTATGTCAGGAGCAGGCCTGTACGGTTGCTGGTGATGGCGCTGCCGTTGATGGTTGCCTTGCTTTCCAACAAGCGCACGCCTTCGACTATCCCGCTGGCGTTGACGGCTGAACCGTTCAGGTTGAGTTGGGAACCACTTTGCACCAGGATTTCGCGAGTGGACGCGCCGTTGGCTGTCAACTCGGCTTCGTTGCGCAGGGTGTAGCTGTCCGGCGCGGTACTGCCATCGATGACCACGGGAGGGCCGCCATCGATGACCCGCGCGAGGGTCTGTGGGCTGAGCACCAGCAAAGGCGTGATGGAAAGAAGCTTCAGCGCCTGGGTCAGGGGGCGCAGGGCAAAGGTTTTTACATACGTCATGGAAAGTACCGTATAGAAATTCCGGTTTAACACCAGCGCCGCAGGTAAATCCCCATAACCTTGGACGGCACTACTGAAGAGGTGCCGAAGACTACAGATTGACCTCCATTCGCTATGTAGGAAAATTCCTGTTGTCGCAGGGATTATTCCTTAACCGTCTTCCCTCCCCCCAGGAGCTCACCGACGCCCAGGACTGGCCGTCCCAATCCTGGGCGAACGATGGTTTCATGGTGCCGGAACAACGATATCCAGGTCGCAGGTTGCACCATCCGAACCCAGCGCGATGGACATGGTTTTGCGCAGTTTAATAGAAGGTTCCGGCGAACCATTGATGGGGATGGTGTAATCGACTTCTATTTGGGCGTGTCTGGTACCTGAACCAGGGTCCGTTGGCAAGACATGTGCGTCATACTCGACGAACCAGTCGAGACCTGCTGTCGCCGCGCCTTCTGGAATGGGAATGGCTGAAGTCTTGTCCGCTACGCTGATAGGCGTCGTTCCATCGGCCTCGAAAGGCCTCCAGCGTAGCGTGATGTCTTCGCCTGTAACCAGGAAGGGCGAAGGCGAGACTTTTATCCTATACCCCACCACCCCACCCACGCTGCGCAAGTGGCTGCAATTAAGCACAGGACTGTTACCTATATCAGTAAATGCCGGCTCGCTGAGCACAATCGGAACCGCATGGACCCAGACATCCGTTGTCACCGACTCGTGCTCGTTATTCGGTGAGTCGGGATGCGTCATGGCGTAATACACCGGCAGCTTGGTATTTGTACCGCCGTCCTCAATTTCACCCCAGGTGATATTGATGATGATTTCAGCACCAGGCCGTTCCGAGCCATCGGCCACATACTTATGGGCCACCGCGACGCCTTTCCAATACAGGATGAAGGTATCGCCGGCGACTATTGGATAAGGTGCCCTGAACCGGGCTCTGGCCGGCCGGTTGAAATCCGCCTCGGTCAATTCATCTTCGGCATCGGTGCTGCTGATGATCTTGACCTTGTCCAGCAAGGGGTTGACCGGATTTGGATCGGGGTCACCCGGTTCGACAGGCCCGGTGATGGAGAAATCCACATCGACGTCGATGGTGGCCGGGGTGGGCCGGAAGACTACCTGTGGCGCGCGCTCGACCCGATAACCCACGGTAACGGTCTGCACGCCCTGGGCAATGAAGTCGTATTCCTGTTTCAAACGGTTCCAGGACACCGGGATCCTAAAGGTGTCTGGCGGAACCTCACCCACCGGAAAGGGCTGCAGGGTCGTGCCCCCCCACTCGACGACTATCTGGTCCTCGGGCTGAGGGTTGTCGTAGCGCCGGAAATCAACCGTCACGCCATAACTGGCGTCGGCGCGATTGATCAGCCCATCGTCCGCCAGCGGTACGCTGTGTGGGTGAAGATTGGTGGGCAACACCCCCAGGGCCACGGGCACGTCCCGTACCCGCGATGGCTTGCTGACATTCTGTGCCGGGTCGATCAGTACATAAGTCACGTAATGGGTGCCGGAACGAAGGGATTCGACCTTGTCCCTGGGAACCGTCACTTTTCGGCTCGGAGGCAACGGAAGCAGAATGTCAGGAACGATAGGTTCTGAGGGGTCGGGTACTTCCTTGGTCCAACCGACTGCTACGCTGATTCGATCCCTGTCCGGGTCTTGGAAATCCGGAATCTCAATCTCCACCCCATTCTCAGCGTCCAAGGTCGCATCGGTGATGGGGTTGGAAGTCAGCACTGCCACGGGTGGGATATCATGGGGGTCCTGCAAATGCAGATAGGGCCCGGTTCGATCCAGGCGGACTCGAGTATCTAAGGAATAATCCTCGTTGCCGGCCCAGAGCGTGGCACGGTAACGCAACAGGAACTGCCCTTCCTGATCGTCGAAATGCTCCATCTCGATTTGCTGGGGAACAGGAAAAGTGACGGACCCGTCAGGCCTGAGTTCAACAGGGTCGCTGATCGTTTCGTATTCTTCATTATTTTCCCGCCGCCACTGGAAATACACGGAACTGGGAAAGGCAGGGTTGTCCCCCAGGTCAAAGATGGGAATTTCAATGCGTATCGGGGCATCGAGCGTTCTCCTGAGGAGCAACCCATCCGGATCACCAGGCAACGCATCAAGAACACCGGGCGCTGTCATCTCCCCCACAAGTTTGGGTTCCCTGCGCGCCCGGGTGTAGGCGTCTCGGTTTTCCTCACCCTGACGTGTTCTGTATAGCTTGGTCATCGCCCTGCCCTCGCGCGTGAGTCGAATCATGTCCAGCCACGGGCGAGCCCTGGCCGTGAATAAATTCAGCCACCTGATCGAGAAAACAGTCCGCAGACACTTCGTAGGTATTGGATGGCCGCTAAGGGCCTGGCAATGATTTAAAACTCTATTGGCGATCACCGATACTGTCAGAGTTGACAGGTGGTTTGATTAAATCAGGCCGAAACCAACCCTACCAACACCGCCACTTCCAACAGTTCAAGCAACGCCCCGGCTGTATCCCCGGTGCAGCCCCCCAACCTGCGCACCATCATCCGCCGCAAGCCAACAAGCACTCCCAAGGCAATCACCAGCGCGAGTATCCCGTTCCACCCAGTCACCAGCACGCAGCCCAGCGCACAACCGGCTAACACCTGCCACCCAGCGCGCCGCGGCAGATGATCAGCCAACGCCTGCCCCAACCCACCAGCACGCACATAAGGCGTGGTAAGAAACAACCCAAGCAACGCCCCGCGCCCCAGCACTGGGATGATGAGCAAAGCCAGACTTTGGCCCTGCTCTATCAGCGCCAGCAACGCGACGAACTTGAGCAACAGCACCAACACCAGAGTGATCACCGCAATCGGCCCGCTGCGCGGGTCTTTCATGATCAACAGCGTGCGTTCGCGGTCGCCGAAGCCGCCGAGCCAGGCGTCGGCGCTGTCGGCCAGGCCATCGAGGTGCAGGCCGCCGCTGAGCAGGACCCAAGCGGTGAGCAGCAACGCGGCGTGAAGCAGTGGCGGTGCGCCGGTCAGCAATGCATTGAGCAGCCAGAGCAGGCCGCCGAACAACAAGCCCACCAAGGGGTAGAACAGCAAGGAACGGCCCAGTTGTTCAGGTTCGGGCATGCCCGGCAATCGCACCGGCAGGCTGCTGAGAAATTGCAGGGCGATCCAGAATGGCAGCATGCCTAACCCACCTCGTTCAGTGCGGGACCGGATGCCACCTGAAGAGCGAACAGCGCGCCATGGGCGACTTCGACATTGAGCAATTGCTCGCGAGGCAGGCCGCGGGCCTGGGCCAGCAGCAGGCGCATGACGCCGCCATGGCTGACCAGCAAGACCCGCTGACCGCCATAGGCCGCGTGCAGGCGTTCGACCGCCGCCAGGACGCGGCTGGCAAACGCCTGCACCGGCTCGCCTTCGGGGGGCGTGAAGGCATAGGGATCGGCCCAGAACTGGCCCAGCGCCTCGGCGTCAGTGTCCATCAACGCCGCTGCACTGCGACCTTCCCAGGCGCCAAAATGCAGCTCTTGCAGGTCTTTGTCCAAGTGCACCGGCACGTTGAGCCGGGCGCCGAGTTGCTCGGCGAAACGGGCGCAGCGCTGCAAGGGTGAGCTGACCAGGCGATCCCAGGGTCCGCCTTGAGCGACGGCTGTGTGCATCTGCTCCCAGCCCCTGGTCGTCAAGGCATCGTCGAGGCTGCCGCGCAAGCCGCCGCCCAGTTCGGTTTCGCCGTGACGCAGCAGGTCCAGGCGCAAGGTCATGCCGGGCGGTCCGCCACGGCCGCTTCGGCAAACGTCGCCATCTGCCCGTGCAGATCACACGCCAGGCGCAACAGCGGCACCGCCAGCGCCGCGCCACTGCCCTCGCCCAAGCGCAGGCCGAGATCCAGCAGCGGTTCGGCGCCGAGGGTTTCCAGCACGTGACGATGGCCCGGTTCGGCGCCGCGATGACCGAACAGCAGCCATGGCCGGCATTCAGGATTGAGGCGCACCGCCACCAGGGCTGCGACGCTGCAGATGAAGCCGTCCACCAGCACGGTAACGCCTTGCTGGGCACAGGCCAGGTACGCGCCGACCAACGCGGCGATTTCAAAACCGCCGAGGTTGAACAACGTCTGCAACGGGTCGTGACCCTGGGCAGCGTGCAACGCCAGGGCCCGCTCGATCACCTGGGCCTTGCGGCTGACACCCGCGGCGTCCAATCCCGTGCCCGGCCCGACCAGATGCGCCACCGGGCATTCGAGCAAGGCGCAGGCCAGGGCGCTGGCGGCGGTGGTGTTGCCGATGCCCATCTCGCCGCCGATGAACAATTGCGTCCCGGCCGCGACGGCACGCAGCACACTGTCGCGCCCGGCGTGCAAGGCTTGCTCGCCCTGTTTCACCGTCATTGCCGGGCCCTGGGCGAAATTCGCCGTGCCCGGCCCGAGGTTCAGGTGCCGCACACCGGGCAGGTCCAGCGCAGGCGTGACGGTGCCCAGATCGACCACTTCCAGGGACGCGCCCAGTTGTCGCGCCAGGACGCTGATGGCCGCGCCGCCGCTGACGAAATTGAGCAGCATTTGCCCGGTGACCTCTTGGGGATAAGCCGATACGCCTTCTGCGACCACGCCATGGTCGCCGGCGAAAATCGCGATCCACAGCAGCTCCAGGCGCGGCTTGAGCTGCCCTTGCAGACCCGCCAGTTGCACCGCCACCGACTCCAACCGCCCCAGGGAACCGGCCGGCTTGGTCAGTTGTTGCTGACGGGCCGCGGCCAGTTCCAGCGCTTGGTTATCGACGGGCTTGCACGGGTCCAGCCACCAGCGATGATTCATAACGCAGTACCTTTGAGAGTCAGGGGCAGGCCCGCGACGGTCAGCACGACGCGCTGACAACGTTCGGCCAAGGCTTGATGCAGCCAACCGGCTTCATCGACATAACGGCGCGTCAACTCGCCCAGCGGCACGACGCCCATGCCGGTCTCGTTGCTGACAAAAATGATCTCCCCAGGCAGCGCGGCCAGGCTGTCCAACAGTGCTTCGCGCTCGGCGTTCAGTTGCTCGGGAGCGTCGAGCATCAGCAGGTTGGTCAGCCACAGGGTCAGGCAATCCACCAGCAGGCATTGCCCGGGGGCGGCGTTTTCCCGCAGCACCCGGGCCAGGGCCAAGGGCTCCTCCACCAGCACCCACTCGGCCGGCCGCCGGGCGCGATGCTGGGCGATGCGATCGTTCATCTCGCCGTCCAGGGATTGGCTGGTGGCGATGTAAGTCACTGGCAAGCCGGTGTCCGCCGCGAGTTTTTCAGCCAGGCGACTCTTGCCGGAGCGGGCGCCGCCGAGGATCAGTTGCAGCATGGTGCATTACCTTTTATTGGCGTATTGGCGGTGTGGCGACTGACGCCTTCGCGAGCAAGCCCGCTCCCACAGGGGTTCTGTTGTGACTATAAATTTCATATACACAATGAGTCCTTGTGGGAGCGGGCTTGCTCGCGAAGAGGCCAGCAGCAACACCTTAGATCCCACAGAGCTCACGCAACAATCCAGTATCCAGATGCCGCTCCACCAGATCCGCCAACCGCTCGATGTCCCGCTCGCGCAAGCCGTGGTAATCCACCGTTTGCACATCCGCCAACCCAGCCCAACGCAACAACGCGCTGCTGGCCTGGGGCGACTCGAACAGCCCGTGCAGGTAGGTGCCGAACACCTGTCCGTCGAGGCTCTGGGCGCCGTCGCAACGGCCATCTTCCAGGTGCACCGCAGCGTTCTCCAGGGCCGGGCCGGTGGTTACGCCCGCGTGGATCTCATAGCCGCTGACCTCGGCCGCTTCCAAGGCCAGCCGCCCACGGACATTGCGCAGTTGCTTCTCGTGCTCCAGGGTCGTTTCGAAATCCAGCAGGCCCAGACCGGCACTGGAACCCGCCGCGCCTTCCAGCCCCAGCGGATCGTGGACCTGCTGGCCAAGCATCTGCAAACCGCCGCAGATGCCCAGCAATTTGCCGCCGTAGCGCAGGTGACGATGGATCGCTGTCTCCCAACCGTTGGCCCGCAGGTAGGCCAGGTCGCTGCGCACGCTTTTCGAGCCAGGCAGGATGATCAGGTCGGCCGGCGGGATGGGCTGGCCGGGGCCGACGAATTGCAGGTCGACCTGCGGGTGCAAGCGCAACGGATCGAAATCGGTGTGGTTGCTGATGCGCGGCAAGACCGGCACCACCACTTTCAGCACCTGCTCGGCCTTGTCGATCTGGCGCTGATCGAGGCCATCCTCGGCTTCCAAGTGCAAATCCATGACGTACGGCAACACGCCGATCACCGGTTTGCCGGTGCGCGCCTCCAGCCAGTCCAGGCCGGGTTGCAGCAAGGCGATGTCGCCACGAAAACGGTTGATGATGAAGCCCTTTACCCGCGCCTGCTCGCTGGGGGAAAGCAACTCCAGCGTGCCGACCAGATGGGCGAACACCCCGCCGCGATTGATATCGGCGATCAGCAGCACCGGGCAGTCCACCGCCTCGGCAAAGCCCATGTTGGCAATGTCACCGGCGCGCAGGTTGATCTCCGCCGGCGAGCCGGCGCCTTCCACCATCACCACCGCATAGGCCGCGCTCAAGCGCGCATGGGAGGCCAGCACCGCTTGCATCGCGATGGCTTTGTAATCGTGATAAGCCACGGCGTTCATGGTGGTGACGGCGCGACCCTGGATGATCACCTGGGCGCCGGTGTCGCTGTTGGGCTTGAGCAGCACCGGGTTCATGTCGGTGTGCGGTTCGAGCCCCGCCGCCTGGGCTTGCACCGCCTGGGCCCGACCGATTTCGCCGCCGTCAGCGGTCACGGCGCTGTTGAGGGCCATGTTCTGTGGCTTGAACGGCACCACGCCCACGCCTTGGCGCCTGACCCAGCGGCACAAGGCCGTGACCAAGGTACTTTTGCCGGCATCGGAGGTGGTGCCCTGCACCATCACTGTGGTCATGGGGTGTCCTTGGCGTAGGCTTCAAAGGCTTGTTCGAGGCGCAGGAATTCGCTGTCGTCGGCCGGCAACCCGAAACGCAGGCTGCTGGTGTTCACGAACAGGCGCAGGAGAATGCCGCGATGGGCCATGAAATCGTGAAGCCCCTGGGCGTGTTCGGTGATCAGCCATTGGAACAATCCGCAGCCGCCCTGCGGCTTGAAGCCGTGGCGTTCGAGCAACAGCGCCAGGCGTTGGCTGGTGGCTTCGCAGCGTTGGCGCTGGGCTGCGTGGGCATCGCTATCCAGCAGGCACGCCTGGCCCAGCACCCGGGTCGGCCCGCTGACCGCCCACGGCCCGACTTGTTCGGCAAGCAACTTGAGCAAGCGGCGTTCGGCCAATACAAAGCCCAGGCGAACCCCAGCCAAGCCAAAGAACTTGCCGAACGAACGCAGGACGATCAGCCCGACCAGATGGGTATACGCCGCCAGGCTCAGCGCCGGTGTGACGTCCATGAACGCTTCATCCACCACCAACCAGCCACCGCGCTGGGCCAGGCGGGCATGCCAATCCAGCAAACGCTCGGGCGCCAGGCTCAGGCCCGTGGGGTTGTTCGGATTGACCACCACCAGCACGTCGAGGCTGTCGAGGAAGAAATCCACTTCCGCTTCCAGCACTTCGCGCACGATATAACCGCTGCGGCGCCAGGCTTCGGCGTGCTCGGCGTAACACGGCGACAAGACGCCGACCTTGCCGCTGCGACGCAGGCGCGGCAACAGCTGGATGGCCATCTGCGAACCGGCCACCGGCAGCACATCCAACGCACCGTAGTAATCGCAGGCGGCCTGCTCCAAGCCGTCATCGGTTTCCGGCAGGCGCGCCCAAGCCCGCAGGGGAATCGCCGGAACGTCGAACGGCCAAGGCGCGAGACCGCTGGACAAATCGAGCCAATCGGCCTCGGCAATGCCGTATTGCCGGGCCGCGTTGCGCAAGCGTCCACCGTGCTCAAGCATAGAACTCAGCTCCCAGGCAGAGAATCAGCAACCACAACCATACCCCGCGCTGGACCAATTGCCAGCCGCGATCAATGGAATCGGCACTCGCCGGCACACCTTCGCCCAAGGGCGGACGTTGGTGCAGTTCGCCGTGGTAAACCGCCGCCCCGCCCAGCTCGACACCCAGCGCTCCGGCCCCGGCGGCCATCACCGGCCCGGCGTTGGGGCTGTCCCAGGTCGGGCCCTGGGTGCGCCAGCACTTGAGCGCCAAGCGTGTTTTGCCGAGTAGTGCGTAGGTCAACGCCACCAGGCGCGCCGGAATGTAGTTGAGCACATCGTCGATCTTGGCCGCCGCCCAGCCGAAGCGCTCGAAGCGTTCGTTGCGATAGCCCCACATGGCGTCGAGGGTATTGCTCAAGCGGTACAGCACCACCCCGGGCGTGCCGGCCACGGCGAACCAGAACAACGCGGCGAACACCGCGTCGCTGCCGTTTTCCAGCACCGACTCGGTGGCGGCGCGGGCCACGGCGGTTTCATCCAGTCCAGCCGTCTCGCGACTGACCAGGTAGCCGACGCGCTGGCGCGCCTGTTCCAGATCACCGCTGCGCAGTGCCCGCGCCACCGGCTCGACATGCTCGCCGAGGCTGCGCAGGCCGAGGGCACAGTACAACGCCAGGATCTCCACCAGCCAGCCCACCATCGGCGCCCAGGACAGGGCCGTGGCGAGCAAGGTCAACGGCACCACGGCGATCACCCAAGCCGTGACCCCGTGGCTGCGCCAGCCACGTCCGCCAGAGTTGAAACGTTGTTCGATGCGATCGGCAAAGCCACCGAACGCCACCAGCGGATGCCAGCGCCGGGGCTCGCCCAACAGCGCATCCAGCGCCACCGCGGCGGCACTGAGCAACGCCACGCTCATGGGCTCACTCCCCAACGGTTTTCATACAGCAGTTCATTGAGCGGACGCGGTTGCGCCCAACCTTCCAGGGCGAGCATCGGCGCTGGGTAAAACCCTTCCACCGGGCCCAGGCAAAGGATCGCCAGCGGCTTGGCCCCGGCGGGCAGGCCCAGCAGGTCGGCCAGGGCCTGAGGTTCGAACAATGACACCCAGCCCATCCCCAGCCCTTCGGCGCGGGAAGCCAGCCACAGGTTCTGGATGGCGCAGGACAGCGAGGCCAGGTCCATTTCCGGCAACGTCCGACGACCGAAGATGTGCCGCTCGCGATCCTCCATCAACGCCGCCACCAGCACTTCGGCACAGGCGTCGATGCCTTCGACCTTGAGCGTCATGAACTCATCGCTGCGCTCGCCCAAGGCCTCGGCGGTGCGAATGCGTTCCTGCTCCACCAGTTGGCGGATCTGCCCACGCAAGGCGCGGTCGCTGATGCGGATGAATCGCCACGGCTGCATCAGGCCGACGCTCGGGGCCTGGTGCGCGGCTTCCAGCAGACGGCGCAACAGGGCCGGCTCTACCGTGCCGCCGCTGAAATGGCGCATGTCGCGGCGCTCGGCGATGGCGCGGTAGACCGCGTCGCGTTCGGCCAGGGAGAAAGCGTTGTCGGTCATGGCCTTTTCGCGAGCAAGCTCGCTCCCACAGGGTTCAGGTGATCAAATGTGGGAGCGGGCTTGCTCGCGAAGGCGGCCTCAAGGTCAGGCGCAAACAGCGCGGCAATCGCCCTGGGATTGGACGGGAAATAAAAATGCACATAGGAAGCCGTCATCCGCCCTTGCCGGAAAACCGCCTCCGCCCCTCGCCCGCCATTGGGGCTATGGCCACGAGCAATCGGTTCAACCTCGGTGCTGGTCAGGGAATGATGATAGGTGTGCCCACGCAGGTTGCCTTCCGGCAAATCCACCGACTGCAGCGCCAGGGCCGCCAGGCGCTTTTGCATCTGCGCATCGCCGGCCAGCAAACCCAGCAGTTCGGCACGCACGCCGTCGACATCGGTCAATGAATCGAGCAGATACAACATGCCGCCGCATTCGGCGAGTAACGGTTTCTCGGTGGCGTGGTGGGCACGGATCGCGGCCAGCATCGGCGTATTCCGGGCCAGCGCAACGTGGTGCAGCTCCGGATAACCGCCAGGCAGATAAAGACTGTCCGCCTCGGGCAGTTCGGTGTCATGGATCGGTGAAAAAAAGCTCAACTGCGCACCCATGGCCCGCAGCAGATCAAGGCTTGCGCCATAGGTGAAGGCGAACGCTTCGTCACGGGCCACGGCGATGCGCACCCCGGCGAGCCTCGGCTCAACGGCGATCACCTGCGGCGCGGCGAATTCCACCGCCGGCGGCAGCGCCACTTCGCAACTACCGGCCAAGGCATCGGCCGCCGCGTCGAGGCGCAGGTCGAGATCGTTCAATTCACTGGCCTGGACCAACCCGAGATGACGGCTGGGCAATTCGATGCCGGTTTCCCGGGACAGCGCGCCGTACCAGCGCAGGCCTTCGGTCAGGCTGCCTTCGAGCAACTGCGCGTGACGCAAGGTGCCGACCCGGTTGGCCAAGACCCCGGCGAATGGCAGGTCCGGTTGATAACGGGCCAGGCCCAGGGCCAGGGCACCGAAGGTCTGGGCCATGGCCGTGCCGTCGATCACCGCCAGCACTGGTACGCCAAAATGCCGCGCCAGGTCGGCGCTGGACGGGGTGCCGTCGAACAGCCCCATCACCCCTTCGATCAGGATCAGGTCCGCTTCGGCGGCGGCTTCCCACAACAGCCGGCGACTTTCCTGCTCGCCGACCATCCACATGTCCAATTGATAGACCGGCGCGCCGCTGGCCCGCTCCAGGATCATCGGGTCCAAAAAGTCCGGGCCACACTTGAAGACGCGCACCTTGCGTCCCTGGTTGCGATGCAAGCGGGCCAGCGCCGCGGTGACGGTGGTCTTGCCTTGTCCCGAAGCCGGGGCGGCGATCAGCACCGCCGGACAGTGGCGGCTTGCCAGGCAAGGGTCACTCACAGTTCGACGCCCTTCTGCGCCTTGATACCCGCCTGGAACGCGTGCTTGATCATGCCCATTTCAGTCACGGTGTCGGCCAGCTCGATCATCTCCGGCTTGGCGCCGCGACCGGTCACCACCACGTGCTGCATCGGCGGGCGAGCCTGCAGATCGCTCAGCACCTGGTCGAGGTCGAGATAGCCGTGCTTGAGGGCGATATTCAATTCGTCGAGCACCACCAAGCCGATGGACGGATCGCCGAGCAACTGACGGGATACGGCCCAAGCGGCTTCGGCGGCGGCGATGTCGCGCTGGCGATCCTGGGTTTCCCAAGTGAAACCTTCCCCCATGACATGAAAACGCACTTGCTCCGGGAAGCGGCGAAAAAACAGCTCTTCACCGGTACTGTTGCGCCCCTTGATGAACTGCACCACACCGCATTGCATGCCATGGCCCATGGACCGTGCCAGCATGCCGAACGCCGAGCTGCTCTTACCCTTGCCGTTACCGGTCAGCACCAGCAGCAACCCGCATTCATTCGGCGAGTTGGCGATGCGCTCGTCGATCACGGCTTTCTTGCGCTGCATGCGCGCCAGGTGGCGTTCGTCGCGATCAGGGGTGTCGGTCATGGGGAGCTCTCCGTTGGGATTGGATAACGGCGGGCGGGGCACAAAAAAAGACGGCAACAAGCCTGGCATCGCCCACCGTGATGCCGTTGGATGAATCAGGCCGGTCTCCGGGCTCATGAGCGGCGTGGCGCCGGGCTGCGCGCCTTCCCATGTCGTGCGACACAGTGGCTTAGGCACAGCGTTGACTCATTTACCGTTGCGGGGGCAGCGCCGGGTTCGTCTGCACTCACCGGCTTCCCTGTTTCACTCTGTCGACCAAGCGGCCACAGAGCACCTGAAACAAGCGGCGAAGGTTAGAGGGTTGGGGGTGGAGCGTCAATTAAAGCCGCCTGTCGGGGGTGCTCATTGGCACCGATCAATAAAATGACGTCAATCTTGTGTGATCCTGCGGCAAGTGATATCAAAGCGACATTACAACCCGATATCACAAGAACAAGAGGGCAAAACATGCAAGGCATGCTCATCAGCAATCCAAAACTGGAATTCCTGCGCCCGGTGCTGGAACGTTGGTTTGATTGTATCGACCGCTACAACGCAGTGCGCGGCGATAACGACACACCCTACTGGTTCGATGAACGAGCCAATCTCAGCTTGCTGTCGGCCGCCGCCTGGATGGCCGAGATGGTCACGCTGCAGAACGCGCCGACCCGCAAGCAGAATGAAGAAGGCGAACGCAACGTCAGCGCCGACCTGTTCATCGCCAGCACCGATGAGCGGGCCTTCATCCAGGCCACCCAACGCTGGCCCAAGGTCAACAACCTGAACCTGACCCAACCGCTGTCGGAAGCCACCAGCGATGCCAAGCGCATCAGCTACGCCAGCGACCTGAAGCTGGGCTGCCTGTTCGTCTCGCCGCAAAAGGCCCAGCAGAGCGCCACGCCCGAAGAACTGCAGGACATGATCGACGACCTGCAAAAGGAAAACACCTGCGCCGTGGCCTGGTACTTCCCCTATGCCTATCGCAAGTTGCGCAACGAGGCCGGCCAATACCATCCAGGCATTGCCGTGCTGTTCAAACAGGCCCATGGCTGACTCATTCCACGCAAGAACTGTGGGAGCGGGCTTGCTCGCGAATGCGGCGTGTCAGTTGACTAATATGTCATTTGGTACACCGCATTCGCGAGCAAGCCCGCTCCCACAAGGTTTGGCCTGGCAGACTGGCCTACCCGCAGTTGAACCATCACGCGTCTACGCTTCTCTATGAAGAACCTCATGCATTCATAGGGAAGCCAGCATGCTCAAGCCACCACACCTTCTGATCGTCGCCCTCGCCGCCGGACTTGCCGCCTGTGGCGAGTCGTCCACCCTGCAGGTTTCCGATGGCACCGGCCCCGCGCCGAAACTGCCTGAACCGAACAAAACGCTGGTCCCCACCGTCAACATCGCCGAAGCCGTCGGCTGGCCACAAGGCGCCAAGCCGACCCCGGCCCAGGGCCTGCAAGTGGGTGCGTTCGCCGAAGGACTGGACCATCCGCGCTGGCTTTACGTGCTGCCCAATGGCGATGTGCTGGTGGCCGAAACCAATGCCCCGCCCAAGCCAGACGACAGCAAGGGCATCCGTGGCTGGGTGATGAAAAAGGTCATGGGCCGCGCTGGCGCCGGGGTGCCCAGCCCCAACCGCATCACGCTATTACGCGACGCCAATCACGATGGCATCGCCGAAACCCGTACGGTATTCCTGGAAAACCTCAATTCACCGTTCGGCATGACCCTGGTGGGCAATGACCTGTACGTGGCCGACACCGACCGACTGATCCGCTTCCCCTACAAGGACGGTGACACACAGATCAAGGCGCAGCCGACCAAGGTCGTCGACCTGCCGGGCGGCACCCTCAACCATCACTGGACCAAGAACGTGATTGCCAGCCGTGACGGCAGCAAGCTGTACGTCACCACCGGTTCGAACAGCAACGTCGCAGAAAATGGCATGGAGGCCGAAGAGGGTCGCGCTGCCATCTGGGAAGTGGACCGTGCCAGCGGCAATCACCGGATCTTCGCCTCAGGCCTGCGCAACCCCAACGGCCTGGCTTGGGAGCCCCGCAGCGGAGCCCTGTGGACGGCCGTGAACGAACGGGATGAGATCGGTAGCGACCTGGTGCCGGACTACATCACCTCGGTCAAGGACGGCGCGTTCTATGGCTGGCCCTACAGCTACTACGGGCAACACGTCGATGTCCGGGTCGAACCACAGAACCCAGCCCTGGTGGCCAAGGCCATCGCCCCGGACTACGCCGTTGGCCCCCATACTGCCTCACTGGGCCTGACCTTCGCCGAAGGCAGCACCTTGCCCCCACCGTTTACCGAAGGGGCTTTTGTCGGTCAGCACGGTTCCTGGAACCGAAAGCCCCACAGTGGCTATAAAGTGATTTTCGTACCGTTCAACGGCGGTAAACCCGTAGGGCAACCGGTGGATGTGCTGACCGGCTTCCTGAATGCCGACGAAAAAGCCCAGGGCCGGCCAGTGGGTGTGGTGATCGATAAACAGGGTGGGTTGTTGGTGGCTGATGATGTGGGGAACAAGATCTGGCGGGTGTCTGCCAAATAGTGCTGATCGCACTCTCTTGTGGCGAGGGGATTTATCCCCGCTGGGCTGCAAAGCAGCCCTAAAGCCTGAAATCCCGAATTTTCAGGCCGATCACATCCAAGCCACTATTTTAGGGGGCTGCTGCGCAGCCCAGCGGGGATAAATCCCCTCGCCACAGATTTGCGCTGGCCTGAACCTTCGCATCAGGGATTACGCGCCAAGTGCTCCGACTGCAACACACGCTTGGCACCCAGGTAAGCCTTTTGCCAATAAGCCTTGGACAGGCTGTCGAGCTTGACCGTACCGCCCGTGGCCGGCGCGTGGACGAAGCGCCCCTCGCCGACATAGATCCCGGCATGGCTGACCTGAGAGCCGCCGTTGGTGGCGAAGAAAATCAAATCGCCAGTCTGCAAGGCATTCTTGCCGACATCCGGCGCGCGCATGCCGATCATCTCGCGCGTGGAGCGCGGCAGGGAAATACCGGCGGCGTCGCGATACACATAACCGATCAAGCCACTGCAATCGAAGCCCGAATCCGGCGTGTTGCCGCCCCAGCGGTACGGCGTCCCCACCAGGCCCAGGGCCCGGAACAGAACGTCTTCGGCGGCCGGGGAAAAGGATTGCGAGGGAGCAAAGACCACCGGGGCCCGTACCACAGGTGCTGGCGGCGGGGTACGGCTGGCGCACGCACTGAGCAGTGCGGCGAGGAAGATGAGCGCGAGGCGGGCCGACGTCGACATATGCAGAACAATCCTGATCTGGATGCGGCTTTTCTGCCGTGGGCATGAAAACAAATCCGCCTGCGTAGTACGCAGGCGGATTGCCATCAATCAATGATCAAGGATTCTAGCGGCTATGGGGCAAACTTCAAGTAAGACTTTAAGTTTGCCTTACAAACTGTGTGCTTACTTGCGAGCAGTGACCACAGTCGGTGCCATGGCGAGGGCGCGCTTGGCTTCGATGAAGGTCTTGCTCCAGTAGCTGTCGCCCAGGCTGTCGATCCGCACGCCACCGCTGCGGCGGCTGCTGGAATGGATGAACTGGTTGTCGCCCAGGTAGATACCTGCATGACTGACACGACCGCGACGACCGTTGGTGCTGAAGAACAGCAGGTCACCGGGCTCCAGCTGGTTGCGCGCTACCAATGGGGCGTTCACGTTGATCATTTCTCGCGTGGAGCGCGGCAGGTTCATGCCAGCCTCTTCGCGGAACAGATAACCGATGAAACCGCTGCAATCGAAGCCGGCTTCAGAAGTACCGCCAAAACGGTAGCGGGTACCGATCAGCGACATGCCACGTTCCAGGATGCTGTCAGCCAATACTGGAAGCTGGTAAGGCTTGCTGCCGGCGAAGGCTGCGAGTTCTTTGTCGGAGGCCATTTCTTCCTGGAACGCAACGGAGGAAGACTGGGCGGTAACGGAATTCCGGACCTGTGGTTGTGGCGCTTGCTGGGACACTGGAGAGTGGGCAGCGCAACCGAACAACAGGGTAACGAGTGCGAGAGGCACGAGGGGTGCGAAGCGATTTAGCATGGGCACGACCGTGGCTGAAGTAGTAAAGATGGCGAGACTATGCCTTCTATCAACCTCATTTGCAAATTCAATCGATGCAAATGTGACTTCTCGGTTTTACGTTTACATCTAAGCGCTTAAGCCCATTTTGAACGTCACGCAGCCTGCAACCCAGCAGGACCGCGGGTTTCGCCGTGTCCAGAACAGGCCATGAGCCACTACGCACAACGGTTCTACCAGCCCAAAGTTTCTTTCAAAAAAGGAATAGTCAGCTTGCGCTGGGCCTGGAGCGAGGCTTGGTCGAGGCGCTCGAGCAGCTCGAACAATGCGCTCATGCTGCGGGTGCCACGGGTGAGGATGAAATGCCCGACTTCGTCGGTCAGGTGCAGGCCACGTCGGGAAGCGCGCAGCTGCAAGGCACGGAGTTTGTCTTCGTCGGATAACGGGCGCATCTGGAAAATCAGCGCCAAGGTGAGACGGGATTTGAGATCCGCCAGTTTCACCGGCAGCTCCCGAGGCGACGTCGAGGCGGCGATCAACAAGCGCCGACCGCTGTCGCGCAACCGATTGAACAGGTGAAACAGCGCTTCTTCCCAGTCAGCCTTGCCGGCCACGGCCTGGAGGTCGTCCAGGCAGACCAGTTCGTACTGTTCAAGGTTATCGAGGATTTCAACGCCGCGATCCAGCAATTCAGCCAGCGGCAGATACACGGCCGGCTCGCCCAATTGCTCGAACCGCAGGCACGCCGCCTGCAACAGGTGCGTGCGCCCTACCCCGTCCTTGCCCCACAGGTAGATCAGGCTTTCGGTCCAGCCGGCGTCGGCTTCGCAAAGCCGCTCGACATAGCCGAGTGCAGCGGCATTGGCGCCTGGGTAGTAGTTGATAAAGGTGGCGTCATCACGCAGACGCACACCTAGGGGCAGCTGAATCGGTTTCATGCTGACTGAACAGTTCCAAAGGAACCGTTAGTGGCCTCTGTGTAAAGTTCGCAAAGTTTATACCCGTGACACGGACCGCACAATGCGCCGGACCACGAGCAAAATCAAAGGTTTGCAGCGGCAAGGGCGCGAAGCGTCAGTTTCCCTGACACCCCGCCGGTCATTCGCCCTACAGATCGGGGTCTTCAGCGCCGCTATAAATGTCCGAATCCTTGTACAGATCGTGCATATGCCGCACCAGCACCATGATCACCGCCGCCACCGGCAGTGCCAGCAAGATCCCGGTGAATCCGAACAACTCGCCACCGGCCAGGATCGCAAAGATCACCGCCACGGGATGCAGGCCAATGCGGTCGCCCACCAACAGCGGCGTCAGCACCATGCCCTCCAGGGCCTGCCCGACCATGAACACCGCTACGATGCCGACCATCGGGTACAAGTCGCCGCCGAACTGGAACAACCCAGCGATCAACGCCGCACCGATACCAATCACAAAGCCCATGTACGGCACGATGGCCGCCAGCCCGGCGATCAAGCCGATCAACAGCCCCAGCTCCAGCCCCACCAGCATCAAGCCGGCCGCGTAGATGAAACCCAGGGCCACCATCACCAGCAACTGCCCGCGCACGAACGCCCCCAAGACTTCATGGCATTCGCCGGTCAGGGTCATGATGCGTTCTTCGCGATGACGCGGCAGCAGGCTGCGGATCTTGGCCATCATCAGGTCCCAGTCCCGCAGCAGATAGAAAGCCACCACCGGGATCAGCACCAGGTTCGCCAGCCAACCGATCAACGCCAGGCCCGAGGCCGTCGCCTGGCTCAACACCACGCCAACGATGTCGGTCGTCTGGCCCATGTGCTCGCTGATGGCGGCCTTGACCTTGTCGAACTTCCAGAAACCGTCGGCCAAACCCAATTTCGACTGCACCCACGGCATCGCGCTGTGCTGCAACCAATCGAGCATCTGCGGCGCCAATTCGTACAGGCGCACCAGTTGCTTGGCGAGCATCGGTATCAGCACCAGTAACAGGGCGCTCACAATCAGTGTGAACAGCGCAAACACCGCCACCACACCCCAGGTCCGCGACAGGCCGAGTTTTTCCAGGCGATCCACCACCGGATCGAACAGATAGGCCAACAGCAGCGCAACCAGGAACGGTGTGAGGATCGGATGCAGCAAATAGATAAGGGCGAACAGCAGGGCAACCCCACCCAACCAGAACCAACGCCGCGTATCGCCCATGAACCACTCCTAGCTATATAAAGAAAGACAACCTACCAGCGGAACCGCAAATTGGCGGCCGGTGCTGGCGCAGGTGCTGCAACCGGGGCCGAGCCATCAGCGGCGGGCGGTGCGACCGGTACCGGCGCGATGGCCTCACCGGCTGGAACCTCCTGCAGTCTTGCCAGGGCCAACTGCGCCTTCAATTGTTCGGCGCTGCCGTTGACCCGATAGACGATCCGGTCCCCTTCGACCCGCTGCAACTGCCCAGCGAATGGTTCGAGCAAACGCCCCAGCGCCGCGTAGCGCTCCAGGTTCATGCCCTGCACTTCCAGCAGTTGTTCTGTGGCCACCCCCGGCTTGGCGACGAAACGCGGCGCCAGGCGCTGGCTCACCGCGAGCATGACCGCATCGGCCAGGGCCGCAGGATCGGCACCCTGGGCAGTGCCCTGCTCACGCTGGTCCCCCAGCCACAGGCGCCAGGTACCGTGCCACTGACCGCCTTCTTCCTTCGCATGGACCGCCAGCAAAGCGTCCGCCGCGTAGCGCTCCGACGCATCGCGCAGAGGCGCCGGGTCGCTGCCTTCCAGGTTCGGCGCAGTGGCGACAATCTGCTCGCTCAGATCCGCCAGCGGCAGGTGCAAAGCCAGGCCCCGGTGCTGCGCGGCACGCCGCAACGGCGTGGCGCTGGCTTGGCCATCGCCCACCAGGCTGGAGCCCTCGGCCGAGTCGTTCAGCCACCAGCCCAGGATCGATGGCCGGTTCGCGCTCCAGAGCGACAAGCCTGCCGAGCGCAACGCCCGGTCGGTGCTCGCCGGGTCGAAATCCACCTTGAGGCTTTCCGGCGGGCCGGCGTCGTAGCCATATTGAAGAATGATCTGTTGCGGGTCCTGGCGAATGGCCGCCAACCCGGGATTCTGGGCCGCCTTGGTATCGCCGGTCAGGCGCAGCACCAGCGTGTCCAGGGCGCGCAACGTCGCCTGGTTGCGCTCCTCCGGCGTCTGGTTGGTGACCGGTTCGAGCACTTGATAGAGGCCGCTGACGGTTTCGGCATGGCTCGCCAGGCTGATCAGCGACAAGCAGCCCACGGACAAGAATTTGAACAAACGCATGGAAGATTCCCGGACATAACGGCTGGAACAGGCCGTGTGAAGAAGATTGAGCATGGCTGAGACCACAGCACCCGGCAAAACATTCACACGCCCGGTGGAAGTTTCGCACGGTCATCACCATAACCGGTTACCGCTACACCTTATACAGAGGCGTTGCGCAGTACCAATATAAGAAATATCGGTTTTTTTCCGCGGATATGTCCCTGCCCGTCGGCGCGAGGATGGCCGCTGCCCCTCAAGCCTGATAAAATCGCGCGCCTTCGCAGACCGGCAACGGCCGGGCCCCCGGAATAATTCGTACAACGGTTATTCAATGGCCCTGGCGGTCGGTCGTTACCCAGAAATCCCCCCTAAAGGCCTGGACCATGAGCAAGCAACCCTCCCTGAGCTACAAGGACGCCGGTGTAGACATCGACGCCGGTGAAGCATTGGTCGAACGCATCAAGAGCGTCGCCAAGCGCACTGCGCGCCCGGAAGTCATGGGCGGCCTGGGCGGTTTCGGCGCCCTCTGCGAGATCCCGGCCGGCTACAAGCAACCGGTCCTGGTCTCGGGCACCGACGGCGTCGGCACCAAGCTGCGCCTGGCCCTGAACCTGAACAAGCACGACAGCATCGGCATCGACCTGGTGGCCATGTGCGTGAACGACCTGGTGGTCTGCGGTGCCGAGCCGCTGTTCTTCCTCGACTACTACGCCACCGGCAAACTGAACGTCGACACCGCCGCCCAGGTCGTGACCGGCATCGGCGCCGGCTGTGAATTGGCCGGCTGCTCCCTGGTCGGCGGCGAAACCGCTGAAATGCCCGGCATGTACGAAGGCGAAGACTACGACCTGGCCGGCTTCTGCGTCGGCGTCGTGGAGAAAGCCGAGATCATCGACGGCTCGAAAGTCGCTGCCGGCGATGCCCTGCTCGCCCTGCCGTCCTCCGGCCCGCACTCCAACGGCTACTCGCTGATCCGCAAGATCATCGAAGTCTCGGGTGCCGACATTGAAAACACCCAGCTCGACGGCAAGCCACTGGCCGACCTGCTGATGGCCCCGACCCGCATCTACGTCAAGCCGCTGCTCAAGCTGATCAAGGACACCGGTGCCGTCAAGGCCATGGCCCACATCACCGGCGGCGGTCTGCTGGACAACATCCCGCGCGTGCTGCCAAAAGGCGCCCAGGCCGTGGTCGACGTGGCGAGCTGGACCCGTCCAGCGGTGTTCGACTGGCTGCAAGAGAAAGGCAACGTCGATGAAACCGAAATGCACCGCGTGCTGAACTGCGGTGTGGGCATGGTCATCTGCGTGGCCCAGGAGCACGTCGAGACCGCCCTGAACGTCCTGCGTGAAGCCGGCGAACAGCCTTGGGTCATCGGCCAGATCGCCACCGCGGCCGAAGGCGCCGCACAGGTCGAGCTGAAAAACCTTAAGGCACACTGATGTCCGCAACCTGTGACGTGGTGGTGCTGCTGTCCGGCACCGGCAGTAACTTGCAGGCCTTGATCGACAGCACGCGGACCGGCGACAGCCCGGTCCGTATCCGTGCGGTGATTTCCAACCGCGCCGATGCCTACGGCCTGCAACGTGCCAAGGACGCAGGTATCGACACCCGTGTCCTGGATCACAAGGCGTTCGAGGGCCGCGAAGCCTTCGACGCCGCACTGATCGAACAGATCGACACCTTCAATCCGCAACTGGTCGTGCTCGCTGGCTTCATGCGCATCCTCAGCGCGGGCTTCGTGCGTCACTACCAGGGCCGCCTGTTCAATATCCATCCCTCGCTGCTGCCCAAATACAAAGGGTTACATACTCACCAGCGCGCGCTGGAGGCCGGAGACACGGAGCACGGCTGCTCCGTGCACTTTGTCACCGAGGAACTCGATGGCGGACCACTGGTCGTACAGGCAGTAATACCGGTAGAGTTGCACGACACGCCGCAAAGTCTGGCGCAGCGGGTTCACGCCCGCGAGCACCAGATCTACCCGATGGCCGTACGTTGGTTTGCCGAAGGAAGGCTGACCCTCGACGATCGCGGTGCCTCACTGGACGGCCAGTTGCTCGCCGCCAGCGGCCATTTGATTCGATACTAGGAGATTTTATGCGTCGCGCCCTGCTCTTCGCTTGCGCTCTGCTTGCCTTGCCCCTGGCACAGGCCGCAGAACTTCAACCGTTCTCCGCCAGCTACACCGCCGACTGGAAACAGTTGCCCATGAGCGGCACCGCCGAGCGCAACCTGACCAAGGAGGCCAACGGCACCTGGAAGCTGAGCTTCAAGGCTTCAATGATGATCGCCAGCCTGACCGAAGAAAGCACCCTGACCCTGGACAAGGACACCCTGCTGCCACAGTCCTACCACTTCGAACGGGGTGGCCTGGGCAAGGCCAAGAAGGCCGACCTGGACTTCGACTGGAACACCAAGATGGTCACCGGCACCGATCGCGGTGACGCGGTCAAGCTGCCGCTCAACCGTGGCATGGTCGATAAATCCACTTACCAGTTGGCCCTGCAGCATGACGTGGCGGCGGGCAAGAAAAGCATGAGCTATCAGGTCGTCGATGATGGCGAAGTCGATACCTATGACTTCCGTGTCCTGGGCTCGGAGAAGGTCGACACCAAGGCCGGACAGATCGATGCGATCAAGGTCGAGCGCGTGCGCGACCCGACACAAAGCAAGCGCATCACCGTGCTCTGGTTCGCCAAGGACTGGGATTACCTGCTGGTGCGCCTGCAACAGGTCGAGACCGACGGCAAGGAGTACAACATCATGCTCCAGGACGGCACGGTCAACGGCAAGGCTGTGAAAGGCAGCTGACCCACACTGATATCAAGAAGCCCCGCACCTGCGGGGCTTCTTTTTGCCCAAACCTTCATGAATGCCTACATTCCCTCGCTCCCACAGGGTTTGTGCTCATGGAGGATTACCACTGCGACATGAAAACTTCTTCATGAACAACACCTGCGACCGAATGCCGCGCACCACCTGGCCTGCAGGATTGTTGCGCTTTCCATGAAAACTTCTTAACGAACCGGGGCATTTACTTAGCACGCTATCCAAATCTATAACAAAGTCCTGCACACGCCTTGCTGCAGATAACAGAGATTGGAGCTTGCAAGATGACTGTGAAAGTAACTGAACGCGACGACGCCCATATGTCCCACGAAGGCATTGCCGCCGGTATCCGAATTTGGGATGTGCACCAACAGGATCTGCTGGTGGGCATGTTCCACTCCGAAACGGACGCCCATAGCTACAAGGCTGAGCTGGAGCGTGAGGAACGACTGCGCTCGCGTGAAATGGCAGAATCCTGAACTATAAAAAACCTGTGGGAGCGAGCTTGCTCGCGATAGCGGTATATCAGTGACAGAGATATTGACTGATATGACGCCATCGCGAGCAAGCTCGCTCCCACAGTTTCTGTGCTTCAACTCAATGACATTGCGTCCGGCTTACCACATCAAATCATCAGGAATCTGATACGCCGCGTACGGATCATCGGCATCCACTTCTTCGGTCTGGGTGTTGAGCTGGACGATGCGCTTGGGGTCGCGTTCCTGGATCTTCAGGGCTGCCTCGCGCGGGATCACTTCGTAGCCGCCGGCATGGTGGACGATCGCCAGGGAGCCACTGCTCAACTTGTTGCGCATCAGCGTATTGACCGAGATGCGCTTGACCTTCTTGTCGTCGACGAAGTTGTAATAATCCTCAGTGGTCAGCTTCGGCAGGCGCGAGACTTCGATCAATTGCTTGATCTGTGCGGCCCGGGCCTTCTGCTCGACCTTTTCCTGCTGCTGCCGGTTGAGTTCCTGGTCGCGCTTGACCTTTTCGGCCATGGCTTCCTGGGCGGCGCGCTGCTGGGAATCATCCAGTTCGATCTGGCCTTTGTGGGCCAGGCGCTGTTGCTTCTGTTTCTCTTTGCCGACCTGCTTGGCCTGCTTTTGGTTGACCAGCCCTGCTTTGAGCAACTGGTCGCGAAGGGAAAGGCTCATGGTGCTTACTCACTTAGGCAACAGCCTCAGCCACAGCTGGGCAAATTCTTTTCCTGACGTTTGGCTTCGCCCCACAAGGCGTCCAACTCTTCGAGGGTGCAATCTTCCATGGGACGGTGGGTGTCGCGCAATGCCTGTTCGATAAATCGGAACCGCCGCTCGAACTTCCCGTTGGCATCGCGCAGCGCGGTTTCCGGGTCGACCTTGAGGTGACGGGCCAGGTTCACCACGCTGAACAGCAGATCGCCGATCTCATCGCTGATGGCCACCGGATCGTTGTCGGCCATGGCTTCGAGCACTTCGTCCAGTTCCTCGCGGACTTTGTCGAGCACCGGCAAAGGACCTGGCCAGTCGAAACCGACCCGCCCCGCACGTTTTTGCAATTTCGCCGAACGGGACAACGCCGGCAGCGCCCCCGGTACATCGTCAAGCAGCGACAACTGCTCGGGCGCCGAGGCTTTCTCGGCCCGTTCCTCAGCCTTGATTTCTTCCCAGCGCTGCTTGACCTGCTCTTCGCTCAAGCGCGGGATATCCACGGGCGCATACAGGTCACCGGTAGGAAACACATGGGGATGACGACGGATCAGCTTGCGGGTGATGCTGTCGACCACGCCGGCAAATTCGAAGCGATTTTCTTCCCGGGCCAACTGGCTGTAATACACCACCTGGAACAACAGGTCGCCCAACTCGCCCTGCAGGTGATCGAAATCGCCGCGCTCGATGGCATCGGCCACCTCGTAGGCTTCTTCAAGCGTATGAGGAACGATGGTGGCGTAGGTTTGCTTGATGTCCCACGGACAGCCGTACTGCGGGTCCCGCAGGCGGCTCATCAGGTGGAGCAGGTCTTCGAGGCTATACATCAATCCATCCCATCACAAAAAAGCCCTGTGGGAGCGAGCTTGCTCGCGATGGCGGAACACCAGTCAACATCTCTGTCACTGATAGACCGCTATCGCGAGCAAGCTCGCTCCCACATTTTTGGACTGCGCTTAACCTGGCGTCCGGTTACGCCGGGTCTCGATGATGTTCGGCAACTGGGAAATCCGCCCCAGCAACCGCCCCAGTGCATCCAGCCCCGGAATCTCGATGGTCAGGGACATCAGCGCGGTGTTGTCTTCCTTGTTCGAACGGGTATTGACCGCCAGCACGTTGATCCGCTCGTTCAGCAACACCTGGGACACATCACGCAGCAGACCGGATCGGTCGTAGGCGCGGATGACGATGTCCACCGGGTAGGTGAGCACCGGCACCGGGCCCCAACTGACCTGGATGATCCGCTCCGGCTCGCGACCGGCCAGTTGCAGCACCGAGGCACAGTCCTGACGGTGAATGCTCACGCCGCGGCCCTGGGTGATGTAGCCGACGATCGCATCCCCCGGCAATGGCTGGCAGCAGCCGGCCATCTGGGTCATCAGGTTGCCCACGCCCTGGATCTGGATATCGCCGCGCTTGCCCGGTTTGTAGCCGGTGGCCTTGCGCGGGATCAGTTCCAGTTGCTCGTTGCCACGCTCCGGCTCCACCAGTTGCTGGGCCAGGTTGACCAACTGCGCCAGGCGCAGATCGCCGGCACCGAGGGCGGCAAACATGTCCTCGGCGGTTTTCATGTTGGCTTTTTCAGCCAGTTTGTCGAAGTCCACCTGCGGCAAGCCCAGACGACCGAGCTCACGCTCGAGCAGGGTCTTGCCGGCGGCGACGTTCTGGTCGCGGGCCTGCAGCTTGAACCAGTGGACGATTTTCGCCCGCGCCCGGGATGTGGTGATGTAGCCCAGGTTCGGGTTCAGCCAGTCGCGGCTCGGCGTACCGTGCTTGCTGGTGATGATCTCGACCTGCTCACCGGTCTGCAGGCTGTAGTTGAGCGGCACGATCCGCCCGTTGATCTTGGCGCCACGGCAGTTGTGGCCGATCTCGGTGTGGACCCGGTAGGCGAAGTCCAGCGGTGTCGCGCCCTTGGGCAGATCGATCGCGTGGCCGTCGGGGGTGAAGATATAGACCCGGTCCGGTTCGATGTCGACGCGCAGCTGTTCGGCCAGGCCGCCGATGTCACCCAGTTCCTCATGCCACTCGAGCACCTGGCGCAGCCAGGAGATTTTCTCTTCGTAGTGGTTGGACCCGGACTTGACGTCGGTGCCCTTGTATTTCCAGTGGGCACAGACCCCCAGCTCGGCCTCCTCGTGCATGGCATGGGTGCGGATCTGCACTTCCAGTACCTTGCCTTCGGGGCCGATCACCGCGGTGTGCAACGAGCGATAGCCGTTTTCCTTGGGGTTGGCGATGTAGTCGTCGAACTCCTTCGGAATGTGCCGCCACAAGGTGTGGACGATCCCCAGCGCGGTGTAGCAGTCGCGCATTTCCGGGACCAGTACACGAACGGCGCGAACGTCGTAGATCTGGCTGAATTCCAGGCCCTTGCGCTGCATTTTTCGCCAGATCGAGTAGATGTGCTTGGCCCGGCCACTGATGTCGGCTTCCACGCCGGTGGCCTGCAACTCTTCGCGCAACTGGGTCATCACATCGGTGATGAAGCGCTCGCGATCCAGGCGCCGCTCATGCAACAGCTTGGCGATCTGCTTGTATTGGTCGGGCTCCAGGTAGCGGAAGGACAGGTCCTCCAGCTCCCACTTGATATGACCGATGCCGAGACGATGGGCCAGGGGGGCATAGATGTCGAACACCTCCCGGGCGACGCGATTGCGCTTTTCGTCATCGGCGGACTTCACGGCGCGGATCGCGCAGGTGCGCTCGGCCAGCTTGATCAGCGCGACGCGCACGTCGTCGACCATCGCCACCAGCATCTTGCGCAGGTTTTCCACCTGGCCCTGGGTGCCCAGCACCATGGACTGGCGCGGGCTGAGGCTGGCACTGATAGCGGCCATGCGCAGCACACCGTCGATCAGCTTGGCCACCACGGTGCCGAAGCGCTGGCTGACCACCGGTAGCTGGATCTGCCCTTCGCGCACGCCGCGGTAAAGCACCGCCGCCACCAGGGAGTCCTGGTCGAGCTTGAGGTCAGCGAGAATTTCGGCGATCTCCAGGCCCGTCTGGAAACTCGAGGTGCCTTCGGACCACAGGTTCTTCGCCGCGTTGTGTTGCTGCTCCGCCTCGCGAGCGAACTCGCAGGCGGCCTTCAAGGCTTCGCGATCCAGTGCCATGTCGACGCTGACCGCATGATCGAGCCAAGCCTCGAGATTGATACTGCCGTCGGTGTTGATCGGCTGGTGTGCTCTCACCTGTACCATCTTTACTTACCTTCCCTACGACGCAGATTCAATGCGTCAACTTCGCTGACCTTCGCTGCCCGTGTTTCCGCCCAGGGCTGTGGCGGGTTGGCACGAACGGGTCAGTCGGACAAGCCATCCTGGCTCGCTTCAAATAACGCCATGGCCTCGACATGCGCCGTTTGAGGAAACATATCGAGAATCCCGGCACGTTTTAACCGGTAGCCCTGCTTGATCAGTTCGACCGTATCCCGGGCCAAAGTTGCCGGGTTGCACGAAACATAAACCAACCGTTTGGCCCCCAGGGACGACAGCTTGCGCACCACCTCGAAAGCACCGTCACGGGGTGGGTCCAAGAGTACCGCAGAAAAGCCTTCGCCGATCCATTCGGCATCCGCCAGAGGCTGGGATAAATCGGCCTGAAAAAAGGCAGTGTTATTCAAATTGTTGCTGACGGCATTGGCCGCCGCACGGTCCACCATGGCTTGCACACCTTCCACGGCCACCACTTGACGCACGCTTTTGGCCAGCGGCAAGGCAAAATTGCCCAGGCCGCAGAACAGGTCCAGCACCCGCTCCTCGGAACGCGGCGCCAGCCATTGCAGGGCCTGAGCGATCATCGCGTCGTTGACCCCGGCGTTCACCTGGATGAAATCCCCGGGCCGGTACGCCAGCTCAAGGTCCCAGGCATCCAGGCGAAAGCCCAGGGCCTGTCCGGGTTCGACCGGTTGCGGCTCACCTTCACCGTGCAACCACAACTGGGCTTCATGAAACGCGCAGAAATCCTTGAGGATGATCAGGTCGGCCTCCGACAGCGGCGCCATGTGGCGCAGCAATACCGCAAGGGACGAGCCGGCGAACAATTCCACATGCCCCAGCGCCTGGGGTTTGCCCAGGCGTCGAAGCATCTCCGGCAGGCGACTCATGATCGACTGCAAGGGCTGTACCAGCACCGGACAATCGCCAATGGCGACGATGTCCTGGCTGCCGACGGCACGGAACCCCACTTCGAGTTTTTTCGCCTTCTGATCCCAGCGCACCGCCACGCGGGCACGACGGCGATAACCAAACTCCGGCCCACTCAACGGCGCGGCCCATTCATCCGGCTCGACCCCGGCCACCCGCGACAGCTGCTCGGCGAGCATGCGCTGTTTCAGGGCGAGCTGTTCGTCATGGGGCAAATGTTGGACGCTGCAACCGCCGCAACGACCGGCATGGATGCACGGCGTTGCGCGACGCAGCTCACTGGACAGGAACACCCGCTCGGTACGTGCTTCGACCACTTTGCCGTGGGCACCGAGCACCCGTGCCTCGACCTCTTCGCCGGCCAGGGCACCGATGACAAACCAGGTACGCCCGTCGACAAAGGCAATGCCCCGGCCATCATTGGCCAGGCGTTCGATGGTCAGGCGCTGCTTTTTACCGGTGGGCACTTGCGGGGCCCGGCTTCCGCCGCTGGGCTGGAAGCGCAAGCCTCTTTCTTGCTTGGCCATCAGTTGGGCGCGTCGAAAATGCCGGTCGACAGGTAACGGTCGCCACGGTCACAGATGATCGCCACGATCACCGCATTTTCCACTTCCTTGGACAGGCGCAGCATCCCCGCCACGGCACCGCCCGAAGACACGCCGCAGAAGATGCCTTCCTCACGCGCCAGGCGACGGGTCACGTCCTCGGCTTCGCTCTGGGCCATGTCGATGATCCGGTCCACGCGGTCGGCCTGATAGATCTTCGGCAGGTACTCTTCGGGCCAGCGACGGATGCCGGGGATGGCCGAGCCTTCCATCGGTTGCAGGCCGATGATCTGCACGTTCGGGTTCTGTTCTTTCAGGTAACGCGAGGTACCCATGATGGTACCGGTGGTGCCCATCGAGCTGACGAAATGGGTGATGGTACCGTCGGTCTGGCGCCAGATCTCAGGGCCGGTGGTGGTGTAGTGGGCCTCGGGATTGTCGCCGTTGGCGAACTGATCCAACACCTTGCCACGCCCCTCGGCCTGCATGCGCTCGGCCAGGTCCCGGGCACCTTCCATGCCCTGTTCCTGGGTCACCAGGATCAACTCGGCGCCATAGGCCGTCATCGCCGCCTTGCGCTCGGCACTGGAGTTGTCGGGCATGATCAGGATCATCTTGTAGCCCTTGATCGCCGCCGCCATCGCCAAGGCGATACCGGTGTTGCCGGAAGTCGCCTCGATCAGCGTATCGCCAGGCTGGATCTGCCCGCGCAACTCGCCACGGGTGATCATCGACAGCGCCGGCCGATCCTTGACCGAACCCGCCGGGTTATTCCCTTCGAGCTTGAGCAAAAGCGTATTAGTGGTCTCGCCGGGCAAGCGCTGCAAGCGGACCAGCGGGGTGTTGCCGACGCAATCGGCGATGGTGGGGTACTGCAAAGTCATGGCGTATTCGCAATCCGGACTGCGGGGGCGCCTATCATACCGGCAAACCTGGCGCGGCCATATCACGCAAAGTGTGGTGGTTATGGCTTATGGGAATAAGCACGGCCCGTGGCGAGGGAGCTAGCTCTCGCTGGGCTGCGCAGCGGCCCCAAAGCTTGAGCGGGCGAAAATATCAGAACAGCGACATGATTTTTACGAAGATCGCCCGCCTGCAAATCGCTACACTGCGCAGGTGGTGCGTGCCGGATGCGCGCACAGCTCAATCAGACCGCTGGATGCAGGAGACAAGTGTGCTCAAGAAACTGGGAATCAAAGGCCGCGTGCTGTTGCTGACCCTGTTGCCGACCAGCCTGATGGCGCTGGTCCTGGGCGGCTATTTCACCTGGATGCAGCAATCGGACCTGCACGCCCAGTTGCTGCAACGTGGCGAGATGATCGCCGAGCAACTGGCCCCGCTGGTCGCCCCGGCCATGAGCCGCCAGGACACCGATCTGCTGGAGCGCATCGCCACCCAGTCCCTGGAGCAAGCGGACGTGCGCGCCGTGACGTTCCTCGCCCCCGACCGCGCGCCGTTGGCCCACGCCGGCCCGACCATGCTCAACCGGGCCCCGGAAGGCAACAGTGCACAACTGCTGCAACGCACCGGCAACGACGCCACGCGCTACTTGCTGCCGGTATTCGGCAAGCACCGCAACCTGGCGGGCGAACTGATTCCCGAAGAAGCCGACCGCCTGCTGGGCTGGGTCGAGCTGGAGTTGTCCCACAGCGGCATGTTGCTGCGCGGCTATCGCAGCCTGTTCGCCAGCCTGCTGCTGATCGCCGCGGGCCTGTGCCTGACCGCGCTGCTGGCCCTGCGCATGGGCCGCACGATCAACCGCCCGCTGAGCCAGATCAAGCAAGCCGTGGCCCAACTCAAGGACGGTCACCTGGAAACCCGCCTGCCACCGCTGGGCAGCCAGGAGCTGGATGAACTGGCCTCGGGCATCAATCGCATGGCCAGTACCTTGCAGAACGCCCAGGAAGAATTGCAGCACAGCATCGACCAGGCCACCGAAGACGTGCGCCAGAACCTGGAAACCATCGAGATTCAGAACATCGAGTTGGACCTGGCCCGCAAGGAAGCCCTGGAAGCGAGCCGGATCAAGTCCGAGTTCCTGGCGAACATGAGCCATGAAATCCGCACACCGCTCAACGGCATTCTCGGTTTTACCCACCTGTTGCAAAAAAGCGAGCTGACCCCGCGCCAGCTCGATTACCTGGGCACCATCGAGAAATCCGCCGACAGCCTGCTGGGGATCATCAACGAGATCCTCGACTTTTCGAAGATCGAGGCCGGCAAACTGGTGCTCGACAGCATTCCGTTCAACCTGCGGGACCTGCTGCAAGACACCCTGACCATCCTCGCCCCGGCCGCCCACGCCAAGCAGTTGGAACTGGTGAGCCTGGTCTACCGGGACACACCGCTGTCGCTGGTGGGCGATCCGCTGCGCCTCAAGCAGATCCTCACCAACCTGGTGAGCAACGCCATCAAGTTCACCCGCGAGGGCACTATCGTCGCCCGGGCCATGCTCGAAGACGAGCACGAAGACAGCGTGCAGTTGCGCATCAGCATCCAGGACACCGGTATCGGCCTGTCCAACCAGGACGTGCGGGCACTGTTCCAGGCGTTCAGCCAGGCCGACAACTCGCTGTCCCGGCAACCGGGTGGTACCGGCTTGGGCCTGGTGATCTCCAAGCGCCTGGTGGAGCAGATGGGTGGCGAGATCGGCGTCGACAGCACACCGGGCGAAGGTTCGGAGTTCTGGATCAGCCTGCGCCTGCCCAAGACCCGTGACGATGCCGAAGACCTGCCGGGCCCGCCGTTGCTGGGCCGGCGCGTAGCGGTGCTGGAGAACCACGAACTGGCCCGCCAGGCCTTGCAGCACCAGCTCGAAGACTGCGGCCTGCAAGTGACGCCGTTCAACACCCTGGAGAGCCTGACCAACGGCATCACCGTCGCCCACCAGACCGACCAGGCGATCGATCTGGCCGTGCTGGGCATCACCAGCAACGACATGCCGCCGGAGCGCCTCAACCAGCACATCTGGGACCTCGAGCACTTGGGCTGCAAAGTGCTCGTGCTGTGCCCCACCACCGAACAGACCCTGTACCACCTCTCGGTGCCCAACCCCCACAGTCAGTTGCAGGCCAAGCCGGCCTGCACCCGCAAGTTGCGCCGCTCGCTGTCCGACCTGGTCAACCCGCGCCCACCCCGCAGCGAACCCAGTGAGCCGGTTTCCAGCCGTGCCCCGAAAGTGCTGTGCGTGGACGACAACCCGGCCAACCTGCTGCTGGTGCAGACCCTGCTCGAAGACATGGGCGCCAAGGTGCTGGCGTTGGAAAGCGGCTACGCAGCGGTCAAGGCGGTGCAGAAGGAAACCTTCGACCTGGTATTGATGGACGTGCAGATGCCCGGCATGGACGGTCGCCAGAGCACCGAGGCGATCCGCCAGTGGGAAAGCGAGCGGCACTGCACGCCGCTGCCCATCGTCGCCCTCACCGCCCACGCCATGGCCAACGAAAAACGCGCTCTGCTGCAAAGCGGCATGGACGACTACCTGACCAAGCCCATCAGCGAACGGCAACTGGCCCAGGTGGTGCTCAAATGGACCGGCCTGGCCCTGCGCAACCAGTCGCCGGAGCGCAGCAGCGATGCCCAGGGAGGCAGCGAACTGCTGGTGCTCGATCATGAAGAAGGCTTGCGCCTGGCCGCCGGCAAGGCCGATCTGGCAGCGGACATGCTGGCGATGCTGCTCGCGTCCCTGGAAGCCGACCGCGAAGCGATCCGCCAGGCCAGCGAGGCCAACGATCACAACGCCCTGATCGAACGGGTCCACCGCCTGCACGGCGCCACCCGCTACTGCGGCGTGCCGCAGTTGCGGGCGGCCTGCCAGCGCAGCGAAACCCTGCTCAAGCAACAGGACCCGAAAGCCGCTGCGGCCCTGGAAGATCTGGAGCGTGCGATCAATCGCCTGGCCAGCGAGGCGCGTATCAGCGCCTGATCCAGGGCAATACCCTGGAAATCGGAATCGCTGAAAATCCACGCTCCGACCTCGACCTACAGGTTTATTTTTTTGCCAGGAGGCCGCCATGCGCGCGATTCTTTTCAGCAGCCAGACCTACGACCGTGACAGTTTCATCAAAGCCCCGGCGCCCGCCGGTCTCGAGCTGCAGTTCCAGCCCGCCCGCCTGAACCTGGACACCGTGGCCCTGGCCGAACGGCATGAAGTGGTCTGTGCGTTCATCAATGATGACCTGAGCGCCCCGGTATTGGAACGGTTGGCCAACGGCGGCACCCGGCTGATCGCCTTGCGCTCGGCCGGCTACAACCACGTCGACCTGCCCGCCGCCAAGCGCCTGGGCTTGAGCATCGTCCGGGTGCCCGCGTACTCACCCCATGCCGTGGCCGAACATGCCGTGGCGTTGATCATGGCCCTCAATCGCTGCCTGCACCGCGCCTATAACCGCACCCGGGACGGCAATTTCAGCCTCCATGGGTTGACCGGGTTCGACCTGGTGGGCAAGACCGTCGGGGTGATCGGCACCGGGCAGATCGGCGCGACGTTCGCGCGGATCATGGCCGGTTTCGGCTGTCAGTTACTGGCTTACGACCCATACCCCAATCCTCAGGTGCAAGCCTTGGGCGCGCGCTACCTGCCTCTGGATGAATTGCTGGCGCAAGCGCAGGTCATCAGCCTGCACTGCCCGCTGAACGAGCAGAGCCGCCACCTGATCAACGCCCGGTCCCTGGCGTCGATGCAACGCGGCGCCATGTTGATCAACACCGGACGCGGTGGCCTGGTGGATACACCAGCCTTGATCGAGGCACTGAAGAGCGGTCAACTGGGCTATTTGGGGTTGGATGTCTATGAAGAAGAGGCCGAACTGTTCTTCAAGGACCGCTCCGACCAGCCCTTGCAAGACGATGTGCTGGCACGCCTGCTGACCTTCCCCAACGTGGTGATCACTGCCCATCAGGCCTTCCTCACCCATGAAGCCTTGGCGGCGATTGCCATGACCACCCTGGACAACATAGCGGCCTGGGCGGCCGGCACACCGAAAAACCTGGTGGACCGCTAAACCTTCTCGCAAACAGCCCGCTCCCACAGAAGGGAGTTTCGTCGGCAAGATTCGTGGTTGACCATCCCAAGCCATGCCCCGTGCTAGCATGTCGCGCCTATTTGGAGGACCCATGGCCGAACACGATTTCCGCTACACCCTGATGAACCCGCAGCACACCCTGACCGAAGTCCGCGCCCTGGCGCCGGGCCGCTACCAGGTCACCGGCAATGGCGGTTCGATCCAGGCCAACGATGTACTGCTCGTCACGCTCAAGGGCAGCAAGGATTTGTCCATGCGCCTGACCGTGGACACCGTGCGGCACCTGCTCAAACCCATGGGCCAGTGGACGGCCATGACCACCGGCCCGGTGTTCGGCGAACTGGCGATCCATACCTGGCAGGTCAACTGCGACGGTTGCGCCAAGGCACTGAGCTTCGAGTTCGCCGTCGATGCCAAACTCGGCGTCAAGGCCGAGAAACCGGCCGCCAGCGCACGGATCGCCGAACTGGGCTGGACCACCGTGGGTGAAAAACACCTGTGCCCGACATGCCAGGAAGCCGCCTGATGAAACGTTTGGCCCTGTCCGCGTCGATCGGCATGAGCCTGATGGGGTGTGCCGCGGAACCTGTGCAGTTGCAACACAACCGCAGCTATATCCTGGAATGGATCGGCGAACGGCCATTGATGGACTACAGCCACCTGACCATCACCCTTGGAGATGATGGCCGGGCCTACGGCAACGGCGGTTGCAACCACTGGTTCGCGCCCTACACCCTGGAAGGCCATCGCTTGAGCTTCGGCAAGATCGGCAGCACCCGCAAGCTCTGCGCCCCGGCGCTGATGGAGCAGGAGACGCGCTTCTTGCAGGCCCTGGAAAAGGTCGAACGCTGGGACATCTCGCCCATCGAGCAGATGCGCTTCTGGCCGGCCCAGGGCAAGCCGCTGCGGTGGTGGCTGGAAGAGGGCTGAGGCCTCCAGGAGAAGATCCTGAATCCGGCATGAATCCCCTGTGGCGAGGGGATTTATCCCCGCTGGGCTGCGAAGCGGCCCCAGATCTATTTGCCGCTGCAGTTTGTCAGACGGGACGCAGGGGGCTGCTGCGCAGCCCAACGGGGATAAATCCCCTCGCCACAAGGGATCCCACCTGTCAAAACAGGGGGTTATTTGAACGCCTGCAACGCCTCAAGCTTGGCCATTACCCCCGCCGCCGTCTGCTCCCCCAGCATCTGTTCGCGCACCTTGCCCCGGTTATCGATGATGTAAGTCACCGGCAAGCCTTCACTGCGAGGCAGGTCGAAGATCTCGGCCGGATCCCGGGCCAGCACCGTGAAGCGAATCCCCATCTTGTCGCTGGCACTCTTGAGCTCTTCGCCCTGCACCTGGTCGAAGTTGACCCCGAACACACCGACGTTGCGCCCCTTGAGCTGTTCGGCCAAGGCATTGAATTCCGGAATTTCGGTGCGGCACGGCGCACACCATTCCGCCCAGTAGTTGAGCACCAGCCATTGTTTGTCCAGCCGCTGCGAGTCGATGGCCTGGCCGTTCTGGTCCACTCCGTAGTCGTTTCCGCAACCGGCGAGCAACAGGATGCCCATGAATGTCAGTGCCGCCATCAATCGCCTTGTCATGTACCAATCCTTGTCTGAAATGTGAACGCTGCTGCGACCCGTCGCCTCTCTAAGGTGCTAGGGACTTCGCGGCACAGTAGAATAGCCGCCACCTTACGCAAGATGCGACCCGCTCATGACCGATCTGACGCTTTATCACAACCCGCGCTGCTCGAAATCCCGCGGTGCGCTGGAACTGCTGGAGGCCCGCGGCCTGACGCCCACCGTGGTCCGCTACCTGGAAACACCGCTCGACGCCGCGCAACTGGAACGCCTGCTGGGCAAGCTCGGCATCACCGCCCGGCAATTGCTGCGCACCGGCGAGGATGAATACAAAGACCTGAACCTGGCCGACGAAAGCCTGAGCCAGGCCCAGTTGATCGCGGCCATCGCCGCCCACCCGAAACTCATGGAACGGCCGATTCTGGAAGCCGGTGAAAAGGCCGTGGTCGGCCGGCCGCCGGAGAAGATTCTGGAGATCCTGCCGTGACCACGCCGTACATCCTGGTGCTGTATTACAGCCGCAGCGGCTCCACCAACGAAATGGCCCGGCAGATCGCCCGGGGTGTCGAACAGGCCGGGCTGGAAGCCAGGCTGCGTACAGTGCCGGCGATTTCCGCCGAGTGCGAAGCGGTTTCCCCGGACATCCCCGAGCAAGGCCCGCTCTACGCCAGCCTCGATGACCTGAAACACTGCGCCGGCCTGGCCTTGGGCAGCCCGACGCGGTTCGGCAACATGGCTGCGCCGCTCAAGTACTTTCTCGACGGCACCAGCAACCTGTGGCTGACCGGCGCCCTGGTGGGCAAACCGGCCGGGGTGTTTACCTCCACCGCGAGCCTGCACGGCGGCCAGGAAACCACCCTGCTGTCGATGATGCTGCCGCTGTTGCACCACGGCATGCTGATCACCGGCCTGCCCTACAGCGAATCGGCCCTGATCGACACTCAGGGCGGCGGTACGCCCTACGGTCCGAGCCATCATGCCGGGGCCGACGGTAAAAGCGGCTTGAACGAACATGAAGTCGCCCTGTGCCGCGCCTTGGGTTCGCGCCTTGCAAAAACCGCCCTGCTGCTGGAGAACGGCCGTGGCTAAGAAGCCGAAGATCCTGCCTTCCATCCAATGGCTCGAACCGCGCGTATGCCTGGCCCGCGTCCTCAGCCTGCTGTGCTTTTTCGGCCTGGTGGGGTTGCTCAGCGCCTACTACCTGCTGATCGCCGACCTGCACGGCGCGCGGCCCTGGGTGATTCTGCTGATCGAACTGGTGCCGCTGCTGATACTCGCGCCCGGCATGCTCAGCGGCAGCGCCCGTGGACACTCATGGATGTGCTTCGTGGTGAACCTGTATTTCATCAAAGGTGCACTGGCGGCCTATGACCCGAACCGGCAATGGTTCGGCGTGCTGGAAATGGCGGCGAGCGTGGCGGTGTTCTGCTCGGCCCTGCTGTATGTGCGCTGGCGGTTCCAGTTGAACCGGCGGTTGGCTGGTGAGGGAGATATCTCCGTCGCCTGATAAACCGCTATCGCGAGCAAGCTCGCTCCCACAAGGGCTCGATGGCACCCTATGGGAGCGAGCTTGCTCGCGATGGCGGCAACGCGGTCTCAATGATTCACGGTAAAAGCCAGCATCATCGATATCTGCGACATCGGTCGCCCACCACTTTCTTCATGCCACTGGTTGAAGGCCCCCTGCACCGTCGCCAGGTCCCGCTGGCTGGTGGGGACTTTGTCGATGATGTCCTGGGCATTGAGCGCTGCCACTACGTCATAACTGGATGTGAAGGTGTCCTTGCCCATCATCCGCAGGTAGCGCGGCGCTGAGTGACCGCCCAGTTGATGGCCGTGTTTTTTCAGGTAGGTCCACAGGCCGACAATGTCGGTCACCGGCCAGTCGGCGATCAGCGCGCCGAAGCTACCCTTTTCATGGGCTACGTCCAAGATCATTTGCGCGTTGCGTGGCACGCTCTTGAGCTTGCCCAGGTGGCGGATGATCCGCGTGTCCTGCATCAGTCGCTCCAGATGCTCTGCGCCCATCAGCACGACTTTTTCCGGGTCGAACTTGAAAAACACTTCCTCAAATGCCGGCCACTTGGCATCCACCAGGCTGTGCTTGAGCCCGGCGCGGAAGACCCGCAGCGCCATGGTCGAGAGGTAGCGGTCGTCGCTGATCTTGCGCAGTTGCGCCGGGGTCTTGGGAACCGGCAGGTGGGCTTCCAGTTCAGCCGCCGAACCGAAGCGGTTCAGACAATACTCGTGCAGCCACTTGTAATCGCGCATGCCCTCTCCTGGGGTTGTAAATGAAAACGGCGCCAGTGGCCCTTATAGCCACTGGCGCCGTGAATAGAGCGGTTGGCGCCGTCAGAGGTTCACCACATTGACGAACCGCGGTGTGGCGTTTTCGTCGATGCGCAGGTTGGTGAAATCGAACAGGTTGCGGTCCGCCAGTTGCGACGGAATGACATTCTGCAGGCCACGGAAAATGCTCTCGGTACGGCCCGGGGTCTTGCGTTCCCATTCCTGGAGCATCTCCTTGACCACCTGGCGTTGCAGGTTTTCCTGGGAGCCGCACAGGTTGCAGGGGATGATCGGGAACTGCTTGAAATCCGAATAGGCCTGGATGTCTTTCTCGCTGCAATAGGCCAGCGGGCGGATCACCACGTTGCGCCCGTCATCGGCCCGCAGCTTGGGCGGCATGGCCTTGAGTGAACCGTTGTAGAACATGTTCAGGAAGAAGGTCTCGACGATGTCGTCGCGGTGGTGCCCCAGGGCCATCTTGGTCGCACCGATCTCGTCGGCGAAGGTGTAGAGCGTGCCGCGCCGCAGGCGCGAGCACAGCGAACAGGTGGTCTTGCCTTCGGGAATCAGTTCCTTGACCACCGAATAGGTGTCTTTTTCGACGATGTGATATTCCACGCCCAGCGACTCAAGATAGGCCGGCAGCACATGCTCGGGGAACCCGGGCTGCTTCTGGTCCATGTTCACCGCGACGATGTCGAACTTGATCGGCGCAACCTTCTGCAAATGCATCAGCACATCGAGCAAGGTATAGCTGTCCTTGCCGCCGGACAGGCAGACCATGACCTTGTCGCCGTCCTCGATCATGTTGAAATCGGCGACCGCCTCACCGGCCTGGCGGCGCAGGCGCTTTTGCAGTTTGTTCTGGTTGACCGTAAGAGTGCCCATGACGCGAAATCCGTGAGGTGTGACGAAAGGCCGGCATTTTACGCAAAAAACCCATTTTCGGCGAAGGCTCATGACGAACGCTATTGTGGCGAGGGGATTTATCCCCGCTGGGCTGCGCAGCAGCCCCCTCATCAGGGCTGACCTACTGGGGAGTCAATGGATGGGGGGGCGCTTCGCGCCACAACGGGGATAAATCCCCTCGCCACAGACTCATCGGCGATTAATACACCCTCCTACAGCGCGATTTGCTCTAAGCCCTCCATCCCCCTCGGGGTAACTCCTTTCTATACTGCGACATAAGGTCGCACACATATCCAGACCTTTACTTACTTGGCCGTTTGGCCCGTAGGCGCTCCGTTGGGGGGCGATGGCAATAACAAAGGAGTGACTGACTATGATCCATCATGTCGTGGGGCTCTTTACCCACCCTGATCAAGAATGGAAAGAAATCCGTGGCGATCAGGAGGAAAGCATCAGCCACATGTACCTCACCCACACGCTGATCCTGGCGGCTATTCCCGCGGTTTCGGCATTTATCGGCACCACGCAAGTGGGATGGGTCATCGGCAATCGTCCACCGGTCATGCTCACGCAGGAAAGCGCGCTGTGGATGACCATCATGTCGTACCTGGCCATGTTGGGCGGCGTGGCGGTAATGGGTGCCTTCATCCATTGGATGGCCCGCACCTACGATGCCAATCCGAGCCTGGCCCGTTGCGTCGCGTTCGCCACCTACACCGCGACACCTCTGTTCATCGGCGGCCTGGCGGCGCTCTACCCGCACATGTGGCTGGGGATGATCGTCGGCACGGCGGCAATCTGCTACACCGTCTACCTGCTGTACGTCGGCCTGCCGACGTTCATGAACATACCCCAGGACGAAGGTTTTCTGTTTTCCAGTTCGGTGCTCGCGGTCGGCCTGGTGGTGCTGGTGGCCATCATGGCGTTCACGGTGATCGTCTGGGGGCTGGGCGTCGGCCCGGTCTATACCAATTGACGTAGTGCCCTCCAATAAAAAAGCAGGATCTGCCGACACAGGCCGCCGCAAGGCGGCCTTCCTGTGTTTGAAACGACCACTGGGCGCCTGGGCGATTCGCAACGGCCGACGCTTGCGGCATACTCGGGCTTCTGGAGACCCGTAAAGCATGCTCGAGCAACTCAATACCCGCGTCGAAGAGTGTTACCAACAAGCCGAATCCTTTTTCAAACGTCCTTTCAAACGCCCGGTGGTCAGCTTCAAATTGCGTGGCCAGAAGGCCGGTGTCGCGCACCTGCATGAAAACCTGCTGCGCTTCAATCCACAGTTGTACCGGGAAAACGCCGAAGACTTCCTCAAGCAGACCGTCGCCCACGAAGTCGCGCACCTGATCGCCCACCAACTGTTTGGCGAACGCATCCAGCCCCATGGCGAAGAGTGGCAACTGATCATGCGCGGCGTGTACGAACTGCCGCCCAACCGTTGCCACACCTACGAAATCAAACGCCGCAGTGTGACCCGCTACATCTACAAGTGCCCTTGCGATGGCAGCGACTTCCCGTTCTCGGCCCAGCGCCACAGCCTGGTGCGCCAGGGGCGGCGATATTTGTGCCGCAGCTGTCGCAATACCTTGGTGTTCAGTGGGGAAACGCGGGTGGAGTAATGCTCTTGTGGTGTCTGGGCTGACCTCATCGCGAGCAAGCTCGCTTGTATGGTAGGACTTGAAGGGAGGAGGAGGGACAAAGCTCGATTCTGACTGTTAGCCGCAGTACAGACCGTGGGAGATTTCACCCCTCCTCCTTTCACCCAAGCGCCGATAAAGAATGCATCTGGCCTAGACCGACGATAGGAACAAGCCTGCGCCTCTGGGTGAACCCTTCAAGTGTTCAAACCTTAGCCCGGAGGATTTTCAATGGCAATGCCGGTTTCTGTCGCAAAGCCGATCGTGGGTGTTGATGTCGCCAAAGATGAGTTGGTGATTTATCACGCAGAAACAGATCGACTGGAAGCGATCCCCAACACCAAGGCAG